>JABDLQ010000098.1 GCA_013002925.1 Gammaproteobacteria bacterium
AGTCTAAACCAAACATGGACGGCCCATGTTCATCCATCAGTTCGAGAACCCGGCCACCCCCGCGCGCGACACAGGTCAGCGGGTCATCCGCTACGACCACGGGCAGCCCTGTTTCCTCCATCAGCAGCTTGTCCAGGTCGCGTAGCAGCGCTCCACCACCAGTTAACACAATCCCGCGCTCGGCCACATCGGCACCCAGTTCCGGTGGCGTTTGTTCCAGTGCGGCTTTGACAGCACCCACAATACCCTGCAGAGGTTCTTGCAGGGCTTCGAGAATTTCATTGCTGTTTAATGTAAAACTGCGCGGCACGCCTTCAGACAGATTGCGACCTTTGACCGAGATTTCGCGAAGCTCCTGGCCCGGATAAGCCGAACCGATTTCGTGTTTGATTCGCTCAGCGGTCGCTTCACCGATCAGGATGCCGTAGTTGCGTCTTACATAATTGGTAATGGCTTCATCGAAGCGATCGCCGCCCACTCTGACCGATGCGGCATAGACGATTCCATTTAGTGAGATCACGGCGACTTCCGAGGTACCGCCACCGATATCCAGCACCATCGATCCCCGCGCCTCATGCACCGGCATTCCAGCACCAATTGCGGCAGCCATGGGCTCTTCGATCAGGTAAACCTTGCGTGCGCCAGCCCCTTCGGCCGACTCGCGGATGGCGCGCCGTTCCACTTGTGTCGAGCCGTGGGGGACGCATATCAGCACCCGCGGACTGGGCCGAAAATACCTGCTGTTATGGGCCTTTTTGATGAAATGTTGAAGCATTTTCTCAGTCAGGGTGAAATCGGCTATCACCCCGTCTTTGAGCGGCCGGTTGGCCGTGATATTCCCTGGCGTGCGGCCCAGCATATTTTTTGCTTCGGTGCCGACGGCCTGGATGCTGCGGCCACCCCGTGAGGTTTCCTCGCGCACAGCAACGACCGATGGTTCATTCAGAACGATTCCTCGTCCTCGCACATAGATAAGCGTGTTGGCGGTGCCAAGATCAATAGAAAGATCGGTGGAAAAATATCCACGCAGGTTTTTGAACATAGGAAAGCGTACCCAGGACCGCATGGCCCTTTAATCGTTGCGCGTACTCTAGCAATGGGGGGGACTTTGAGCAAGCGCAAGTGTATCATGCTGCTGCCGATAATCAGTGTTGGTAAAAAGGCACAGCCATGACAATTTCACGTAGTGAACTCGAGCAACTTGCAACACTTGCACGTTTACAATTGCCGACAACAAGTTGTGACGAACTGTCACAGCAATTGACCAACATCATCGATTTTTTTGACCAGCTCAATGCCGTGGATACGGCCACCGTCGAACCGATGGCACACCCTCTGGATATGGTTCAAAGATTGCGCGAAGACGTGGTCACCGAGAGCGATCAGCGTGACAAATTGCAGCGCTCAACGACCTTTACAAAAGACGGGCTGTACCTCGTGCCGAAGGTTATAGAGTGATCGTAATTCTATGTTATTTAAGACAATAATAACTGCCCTGGGTGCCCGATGAATCTTGACAGCCTGGTGGGTCTTGCCGATGGCTTGCGGCGCGGTGACTTTTCCAGCGAGGAACTGACACGTCATTGTCTTGACCGCATCGAGCAGCATGATGCCGGTCTCAATGCGTTTATCACCGTGACGGCCGACAGTGCGCTGGCTGCCGCTCGCGAAGCGGATCAAAAATTGCGAAACGGTGCCACGCATGCACTGACCGGTATTCCGCTTGCACACAAAGATATTTTTTGTACCGATGGTGTGCTCACGACGTGCGGCTCCAAAATGCTTGAAAACTTTATTGCGCCTTATGATGCCACGGTAGTAACGCGGCTTCGGGAACATGGGGTGGTCATGTTGGGTAAAACCAACATGGATGAATTTGCGATGGGCTCATCCAACGAAAGTAGTTTTTTTGGTGCGGTCAGAAACCCGTGGAACACAGACCTCGTTCCGGGGGGCTCATCCGGAGGTTCGGCAGCAGCCGTGGCGGCCGGCCTGGTACCGGTCGCCACGGGCACCGATACCGGCGGCTCGGTGCGCCAGCCCGCGGCCCTGACCGGGATTACCGGAATGAAGCCCACGTATGGGCGGGTGTCTCGCTACGGCATGATTGCGTTTGCCTCGAGCCTCGATCAGGCCGGGGTGCTCTGTCGCTCGGCCCGGGATGCAGCGCTGGTACTGGAGGCCATGGCGGGTTTTGACGAGCGCGATTCCACGTCGGCGCCCGCCGCGGTGCCGGCATTCAGCCAGCAACTTGATGGCGACATTGCCGGCCTTCGTATCGGTTTGCCGGCCCAGTTCGACACACCTGACATTGATCGCGGTGTCAGCGCGGCGCTGGCAGCGGCCCTGCAGTCGCTGGTCGACGAGGGTGCCGAACTGGTAGACATCGAACTGCCGCACACCCCGCTCTCGGTGCCGGCGTATTACGTGGTAGCGCCCGCGGAGTGTTCATCCAACCTGTCGCGATTCGACGGCGTGCGCTTTGGGCATCGTTGCGATAATCCCCGCGACCTCGAGGATCTGTACAGACGCAGCCGCACCGAAGGATTTGGCGCGGAAGTTACGCGCCGGATTTTGACGGGCACCTACGTGTTATCCGCTGGTTATTTTGACGCGTACTATTTACAGGCACAGAAAGTGCGTGCCCTGATCAATGCCGATTTTCAAAGCGCGTTTGCACATGTCGATGTGATCATCGGCCCGACTTCACCCACACCGGCATTCGCGCTCGGCGCAAAAACCGACGATCCGGTTACCATGTATCTGAACGATATTTTTACGATCGGTGTCAGCCTGGCCGGCCTGCCTGCGGCCTCAGTGCCCTGTGGCTTTGCTGATGGGCTGCCGGTCGGCATGCAGATTATCGGTGATCATTTTGACGAATCGCGCGTGCTCAAAGTCGCACATCGCTACCAGCAGTTGACCGACTGGCACCTGCGGCGGCCACCGGCATACCGGAGTGATGCATGAGTTGGGAAGCGGTCATCGGTCTGGAAGTGCACGTACAGCTTGCGACCAACAGCAAGATATTCAGCGGCAGCGCCACGGCCTATGGTGCGCCACCCAATACCCAGGCGTCGCTGATTGATCTGGGGTCTCCAGGCGTGCTGCCGGTGCTCAACAGGCAGGCGGTACTGATGGCGGTGCGGTTTGGTCTGGCGATCGATGCGGTGATCAATCAACGCTCCGTGTTTGCGCGCAAAAACTATTTTTATCCTGATCTGCCCAAGGGTTATCAGATCAGTCAATACGAGATTCCCATTGTGGGTGCCGGGCATCTTCAGATTAATGACGCCGACGGCAATGCCCGGGAAATTCGTATTACCCGCGCGCATCTGGAGGAAGATGCGGGCAAGTCCATTCATGATGAGCGCGAAGCCAGCTCCGGCATTGACCTTAATCGCGCAGGCACACCGTTGCTTGAAGTGGTCACTGAACCGGATATGCGTTCGGCTGGCGAAGCGGTAGCGGTATTGCGCAAATTGCATTCCCTGGTGCGTTATCTGGATGTCTGTGACGGCAATATGCAGGAAGGGTCATTTCGCTGTGACGCCAACGTGTCCATTCGCCGGCAAGGTGCAGAGGCCTACGGCACCCGCGCCGAGATAAAAAACCTCAACTCTTTTCGCTTTATCGAAAAGGCGATCAATTTTGAAATCGAACGCCAAAGTGAAGTGCTCGAATCCGGCGGCAGCGTGGTCCAGGAAACACGCCTGTATGATGCTGCGCGTGACGAAACCCGTCCGATGCGCAGCAAAGAAGAAGCCAACGATTATCGCTACTTTCCGGATCCGGATTTGTTGCCGGTGGTTATTGATGACGCGACGATTGCAGATATCCGGGCCGCGCTGCCCGAGTTGCCCGACGCGAAAATGCAGCGACTGCAGTCCTCCCTTGGGTTGTCGGCCTATGATGCGCAGGTGCTGACCTCGAACAAAGCAACGGCTTACTATTTCGAGGCATTGGCCGCGCAGCTGCCGGGACATGAAAAACTGGCTGCAAACTGGGTGCTTGGCGAATTAACGGCAATGCTGAACAAACACGATCTTGATGAGGAACACAGCCGTGTCTCACCCGCTCAGCTTGCAGGCCTGCTACAACGCATTGTCGATCAAACCATCTCGGGCAAGATTGCCAAGGATGTGTTTGAGGCAATGTGGGATGGAGAAGGCAACGCTGATGAGATCATTGCAGCCAAAGGCTTGCAGCAAATTACCGATACATCGGCCCTGGAGGGCGTTATCGACGAGGTCGTTGAAGGGAACCCCAAACAACTCGAACAATACCGGCAAGGTAAACAGCAGTTACTGGGTTATTTTGTCGGCCAGGTGATGAAGGCCACCGCTGGCAAAGCCAATCCGGCTGAAGTCAACCGGTTGCTCAAAATCAGACTGGATGCATCACCTTGAGTGAGCAGGACAGCATCCACGCGTTCAGTTTTCAGGATTTTCCAGTGCGCGGCAAACTCGTGCATCTGAACGCCAGTTGGCAGGCCGTGCTGGAACGCAAGGATTACCCCGCGCACCTGCGTCCGCTGCTTGGACAGGCACTGGCGTCAGCGGTGCTGCTGGCGTCCACTTTAAAATTCGACGGACGACTGACCATGCAACTGCAAAGCGAAGGTGCCCTGAAGCTTCTGTTGAGTCAGTGCTCCAGTGAAAATCATGTGCGTGGACTGGCGCATTGGAGTGAGGAGGGTGCTGGCCACGACGGTATCCAGGCCGATCAGCCGGTGGGCCCAGCTGGTGACGAGAGAGGAAACCAGCAGGGTACAGAACTGGTGCGACTTTCCAGGTTAGTCGGTGGGCGTTTGGCCATCACCATAGAGCCGCAGAGGGAAGGCCGACGCTATCAGGGTATCGTACCGCTCGAGGCAGACACGCTTGCCCCGTGTGTCGAGGCTTATTTTGCCTCCTCCGAACAGCTGCCGACACGGTTGTGGCTGGCCTCTGACAGCAGCAAGGTAGTGGGCATGTTATTGCAGCAAATGCCGGTCGATGGCGGGCACCATTCAGCCGGGCATGATCCGGACGCATGGCCCCGGGTGCAAATGCTCGCCGACACGATCACCGATGCGGAACTTTTGCAGCTATCCGATCATCAGATTCTGAGACGCCTGTTTCACCAGGAAAACGTACGGCTGTTTGAATCGGCGCCGGTGTCGTTCAAGTGCAGTTGCTCACTGCAGCGGATTCACTCCATGTTGCGCGGGCTGGGCAAGGAAGAAATCGATAGCATCATTGCCGAACAGGGTCGCGTCAAAATCGATTGTGAATTTTGTGGCAAGACCTGGCGGCTGGATCCGGTTGATGCTGCCGCGTTGTTTGCCGGCGCTGCACCCGGGTCCGGCGGCATGACCCACTAAGTCTGGTGAAACATTTTGACCGGTTGGCGGGTCTTTGAAGTATCCCTGCAAGATTGCATGCGCAAACCCGGTACAATCACGCAATCGCGGCGGGCAACCCTACAAGGAGAGTGTGCGTGCTGATAAAACGAGCTGATCCGATCAAGCCTTCGGAAATCACTTCAGAAGCGGTTTATTTTAATCGCCGTCGCTTTGTGCAAAGCGCGGTTGCGGCCGGAACGCTGATGTTAAGCGGCGTGGCCTGTTCTAAAGAGACCGCGACAAACACCGCATACGCAGGGCCCGGCGCCGGAGCGGCCTCCGCGCCGGATTCTTCGTCAGCTTCGTTTGTTGCAGACGCGCTTGGCAAGCTGCAGCCCAGCAAATATTCAACCCGGGAGAAAGTCAATTCCTGGGAAGATGTCACCACGTATAACAATTTTTATGAGTTTGGTCTGGACAAGTCGGATCCGGCGCGCAATGCACAGGATCTTAAAACACAGCCCTGGAGCATCGACGTTTCCGGCGAGGCTGACAATACCGGTCGATTTTATCTGGAAGATTTTATTTCGCCGCACACCCTGGAAGAACGCATTTACCGGCTGCGCTGCGTGGAAGCCTGGTCCATGGTCATACCGTGGGCTGGTATCGAACTTGGTCAATTGATCAAACGCTTTCAGCCCACGTCAAAAGCGCGTTACGTAGAATTCAAAACACTCTACGATCCCGACCAGATGCCGGGGCAGCGGCGCCGTTCGCTGAACTGGCCGTACACCGAAGGCCTGACGATGGCGGAGGCCATGCACCCATTGACGATTCTTGCGGTAGGGGTGTTCGGTAAAGTTCTGCCCAATCAAAATGGCGCACCACTGCGGCTGGTCGTGCCGTGGAAATACGGCTTCAAGAGCATTAAATCAATTGTCAGCATGAAGTTTACTGAAAAAATGCCCGCCAACAGCTGGGCAGTCGCGCAGCCGCGTGAATACGGTTTTTATGCCAATGTAAATCCGCAAGTCGATCATCCGCGCTGGAGTCAGGCGCGCGAGCGACCGATTGGTGAGGGACTGTTTGCCAAAAAAATTCCAACGCGCATGTTCAATGGCTATGCGGATGAGGTCGCCCATCTGTACGATGGCCTGGATCTGGTCAAAAACTTTTAGCATGAGTGCCACTGCGTCACCGGCCGCGGCCCGCCACCGCTGGGGAACTACCAAAAAAATCCGCTATGTGGGCAAGCCACTGGTTTTTGTTTTGAGCTTGCTGCCGATCGGGTTAATCGCGTTGCGTGCGTTTGAAATAACAGGAACGCTGGGGGCAAACCCGGTTGAGGCCCTGATGGATCACTTTGGCATCTGGGGCCTGCGTTTTTTAATAATCACTCTGGCGGTGTCACCGTTACGTCAGGTCCTGGGCAAGCCGTGGCCATTGCAGTTTCGGCGCATGTTAGGTTTGTTTGCCTATTTTTATATCATGTTGCATCTGGCCACGTACCTGTGGCTGGATCAGTATTTCGACGCCGCAGCAATCATCGAGGACATTATCGAAAGACCGTATATTACGCTCGGCATGAGCGCAGTGCTGATGCTCACGGCGCTTGCTGTTACTTCACCGCACGCGGCGCGTCGACGCCTGGGAAAAACCTGGCAACAGATTCACTACCTGGTGTATCCGGCTGCGATACTCGGTGTCTGGCATTTCTGGTGGCAGGTCAAAAATGACATCCTCGAGCCGCTGATCTACGCCGTGTTACTTAGCGGTTTGCTGTTATGGCGCCTGATAAAAACGCGGGCGCACCGGAGCCGGATCAACCCGACTTAACCTGGTTTGCGCTGCGCTACGAATCGGCCGCTGAATTGCGCCGCGGGTTGCGTGTTGCAGAACACTTCGGTGTGCACAGTGAGCGCGCCTTGCTGGCGTTCCCGCGCACTTTTTTGAAACCGGGTGACGTCCCGGGATGAAGGCAGTTTGGCAGTGGCGATAAAGTCTGTCGTCACTGGCTGTTGAAATGTCACGCTGCTGTTGGCGATGACAATGTCGTAGTCGTTCGGGTCGTCCAGCAACAGGGAGGTTTGTATCCACCCTGCCAGGGTAGCAACAGTGGCAATGCTGCCGCCAAAGCCGGTACCCATGTGATTGCGATTAAGGGGCAACGGTGCGCTGATGTGCCAGTGATCCGGGTCAGTCCAGACCAGTTCGATACCGAGTGCCTGAAGGGGCACGATACCTGCCAGCCACTGGTGCAACAGGCTGCGGGTGTTTTCATCCATAGGTGGTGGTACTTGTGGTGACGTGTGGAGGTTCGCCAGGGGCCGGGTGACGTGACAGATTGCAGATTCTCGCATTCATGATCATCTGCGCCTGGGGTAATGTATGAGTGTTCTGTGCGGTCCTGCTGAAGCGGCGGTTGTGAGCGCTTTCATCCATGGTTGCAGGTACCGTTGGTAACGCGGGGGTGTCCGGCAAGGTCCGCGTGCGTCAGGATGTCGGTAAACCCGTTGCATCGCATCAGTTCGACGACGGCCTCGCGCTGCTGCCAGCCGTGCTCCAGTAACAGATGTCCCTGCGGCTCAAGATAAGCGTCCGCGTCACGAATGATAGCCGTCAGCGCCGCCAGGCCCTGAGCCGCGGCCAACACGGCAAGCTCTGGTTCATACCGGGAAACCCCGGCAGCGAGGTGAGGGTCATCGGCGGCCACATAAGGCGGATTACTGAGGATCAGATCAAACACCTGTTGGCCAAGCTCGTCAAACCAGTTCGAGTGCACAAATTTGATCTGCGACAAATCATGCGTTCTGGCGTTCTCTTTGGCCACATCAAGAGCGGCACGACTGATGTCGGTTGCGACAATGCTGGCGGCCGGGCGTTCGTGCGCGAGCGCCAGCGCAATGGCGCCACTGCCGGTGCCCAGTTCAAGCACCCGGCAGGGCTGGTCCTGTGGCACGAGGTCCAGTGCTTTTTCCACCAGCAGTTCGGTGTCGGCGCGCGGGATCAATACTTCGGGTGAGACGCCAAGTTTCATTGACCAGAATTCCTGGTAACCGAGTTGATACGCAACCGGGTAGCCGTCGCAGCGTTGCGCGATCAGCTGTTCGAACTGGCTCAGTTGCAGCGGTGCGACGACGGTTTCCGGGCGTGAATACAGGCTGACGCGGTCGATGCCAAGCACATGGCACAGCAATATTTCAGCCTCCAGTTGCGGAGAATCGGAGCGTCCGCGCAGTTGCTGGGATGCCCAGCTTCGGGCGGCGGTAAAATTCATGGACAAATTGTTACCCAAAACAGGTGCGCAAGGCCAGGTTAGCGTAGAATCGCCGGAAATTCTGTTCATTGTGGTGCACCGATGCGGATATACACGAATGTGCTTGAAATGGTGGCCGAGACGCCCATGCTCAAGGTCAGTGCCTTTGATACGGGGGTATGCGACCTCTACCTGAAACTGGAGCTGATGAACCCCGGAGGTTCGATCAAGGATCGCATCGGCATCGCCATGATCGAGGAGGCCGAAAAACGCGGCGACATCAAGCCCGGCGACACGCTGATAGAAGCAACCGCTGGTAACACCGGTCTGGGCCTCGCCCTGGTGGCGGCACAGCGCGGTTACCAGCTCATTCTGGTGCTGCCGGATAAAATGAGCCAGGAAAAGATTTTCAATCTCAGGGCGATGGGGGCCGAAATTGTGTTGACGCGTTCTGACGTCGCGCGCGGTCACCCGGAATATTATCAGGATCTGGCAAAATCGATGGCCGCGGAGCAGGGTGCCTATTTTATCAACCAGTTTGGAAATCCGGACAACCCCAAAGCCCACGAACTGACGACCGGGCCGGAAATGCTCAAACAGCTCGATGGCAAACTCGATGCGGTGGTGCTGGGGGTTGGCAGCAGCGGCACGATCAGCGGTATCACGGCCTGTTTTCGTGAGCATGCACCGGACGTTGAACTTATTGTTGCCGATCCGGAGGGCTCCGTGCTGGCCGGTTATATCGACACTGGGAAAATTGGCGATAGTGGCGGGTGGCTGGTCGAAGGTATCGGCGAAGATTTCATTCCCGACATTTGCGATCTTGATATGGTCAGAGGGGCGTACACCATTTCTGATGCAGAATCGTTTTCTACGGCGCGGGAGTTGTTAAAACGGGAGGGGCTGCTGGCGGGCTCATCCAGCGGCACGTTGCTCGCGGCCGCATTAAAATATTGTCGCGCACAGACGACACCCAAGAATGTAGTGACATTTGCATGTGACACCGGCAACAAATATTTGTCGAAGCTTTACAATGATTACTGGATGCAGGATCAGGGTTTTATCGAGCGCAAGCAGCACGGCGATCTGCGCGACCTGATCGGCCGGCCACACGGCCAGCGGGCGACCATCTATGTGAGCCCGCAGGATGCTCTGACCACCGCGCATAATCGTCTGCGTAATGCGGGTTTTTCACAGCTCCCGGTGATGGACGATAACAAGCTGGTGGGCGTGCTGACAGAAGAGGACATCATGCGCTTTGTGTTTGGCCGTCCACAGTTAATGACGGAACCCGTGGAGCTTGCAATGTCCACGATGTTTTCAAAAGTGGACAAGGATTTTTCCGTGCAAAACCTGGTGGCGCTGCTGGGCGGTGCCCCGTATACGGCGGTGGTCGATGATGACCGTTTTCTGGGTCTGATCACCCGGGCTGATGTACTCAACTATTTACGCAAACAAATGTAGAGGACCCGATTCGCCATGGCCAAGAGCAAATCAAAGCTGAATTTTGATACCCGCGTCATCCACGCCGGGCAGTCACCGGACCCCAGTACCGGCGCGGTAATGCCGCCCATCTATGCAACGTCAACCTACGCACAGTCAAGCCCCGGAGTACATCAGGGTTATGAGTATTCGCGAACACAAAACCCCACGCGCATGGCCTATGAACGCAATATCGCCGATCTCGAAAACGGCAAGCACGGTTTTGCTTTTGCGTCGGGCATGGCGGCCACCAGCACCATCATGGATCTGCTGGAGCATGGCGACCATATAGTCGCAATGGATGATTTGTACGGCGGGACATTCCGGTTGTTCGACAAAGTGCGGCGGCGCTCGTCCGGCTTTGAGTTTTCGTTTGTCGACATGACTGATTTGCAGGCGCTGCGTGATTCGATTACCAGCAAGACGCGGATGCTGTGGGTCGAAACGCCGACCAACCCGATGCTCAAGATCGTGGATCTTGCGGCAGTTGTGGAGATCGCGCGCGAACATGATTTGATCACTGTGGCGGATAATACGTTTGCATCACCTTACAACCAGCGACCCCTGGATTTTGGTTTTGACATGGTCCTGCATTCGGCTACCAAGTACATCAATGGCCATTCCGACGTGGTCGGTGGTGTAGTGGTGTGCAAAGACGATGACTATGGCGAGCGCATTGCGTTTGTCCAGAACTCTGCTGGTGGCATCGCCGGACCGTTCGACAGTTTTCTCGCGTTGCGCGGTCTGAAAACCCTGGCGTTACGCATGGAGCGTCACAATCACAACGGTCAGGAGCTGGCACAATGGCTGTCGGATCACCCCCGCGTCGACAAGGTGCTTTATCCGGGTCTGCCATCACATCCGGCCCATGAGCTGGCGAGTGCGCAGATGGGCGGCTTTACCGGCATGATCAGTATTTATGTCGCGGGTGGCGCAACTGGTGCGCGCACATTTTTGGAGCAGGTGCAGCTGTTTACCCTGGCCGAAAGCCTGGGCGGTGTTGAAAGCCTGATAAATCATCCTGCCATCATGACCCATGCCTCGGTGCCCGCTGACAAACGCGCGGCGCTTGGCATCGATGACAACCTGGTGCGTCTGTCAGTGGGCATCGAAAACGTTGATGACCTGCGCGCCGATCTCGATCAGGCACTGAACTATCAGTAGCAAGACGATCTATGTGCGCCGTGCACGTGCGCAAGAAGCAGAGTCACTGACGCAAATCGCCCGGGCCGCAAAGGCCCACTGGGGATATCCCCGGGAATGGCTGGCGCTGTGGCGCGAGCAGTTGTCGGTTGATGCAAACTATGTGCGCACGCACCCGGTGCTGGTAGCAACCTGCGCCGATCAGCTGGCGGGCTTTGCCGCCATCGAGCCCCAGGCCGATCAGTGCGAACTGGCCCATTTCTGGATTGCCCCAACGTTCATGCGCCGCGGTATCGGCAGGACCCTGTTCAACGCTGTCCTTGAGTTGGAGGAACTGCAAACTTGCAGGACACTGCGCATCCTGTCTGACCCGCATGCACTTGAATTTTATCTGGCGATGGGCTGTGTACAGACAGGCAGCGCACCCAGCGACATCGCCGGGCGGGCGCTGCCGGTGTTAGAGCACAAGTTGTAATCCCGACGAACAGCCGCAATTGTATTACGCGCGTGTGTAAATCGCGCCTGGAAGGCGCTCCTACAAAGATGTGTCTGCAATCGGTCACGCCCTGTCACAGATGATTGAATTGTAGGAGCGCCATCCTGCCGCGATCAGACATTACCGTATGTAAGGGCATTTGCTCGCCCGGCCTTTGGCCGGGCTGGCTGCACGGCATCCTGCCGCGATTGAATTACGCGAGTGTAAATCGTGCCTGGAAGGCGCTCCTACAAATTTCATACACTAAATCGCAGCTACGCAGTGGCTCCGACTGCACAACGGACAGTTGATCTGCACCGCTTTTCAGTGGGTGGTCAGTTCAGCCAGTTTCTCTGCCTGGTATTCCTGGCGCAGCGGTTCGATCACGTGGTCGAGTTTGCCCGCGAGAATTTCATCCAGTTTGTAGAGCGTCAGGTTGATGCGATGATCAGTGACCCGCCCTTGTGGAAAGTTGTACGTGCGAATCCGTTCGCTGCGGTCACCGCTGCCGACCTGCAGCTTGCGCTCCTGCGCTTGCGCGCTGGATTGTTTTTGTTGTTCGACATCGAGCATTTTGGCCTGCAACAGACTCATCGCGCGAGCACGGTTCTTGTGTTGCGAGCGTTCATCCTGGCACTCAACAACGATGCCGCTGGGAACATGGGTAAGACGCACGGCCGAATCGGTTTTGTTGACGTGCTGACCACCGGCGCCGGATGCACGATACGTGTCGACGCGAATATCGGCAGGGTTGATGTCGATTTCATCGATTGCTTCGACTTCCGGCAACACGGCCACCGTGCAGGCGGAGGTGTGGATGCGACCCTGTGATTCGGTTTCGGGAACCCGCTGCACCCTGTGTGTGCCACTTTCAAATTTGAATTTTGCGTAGACCCCCTGTCCCGACAGCCGCGCGATGATCTCCTTGAAGCCCCCGTGGTCGCCGTCACTTTGACTGATGATCTCGACATTGAACTTTTGCTCTTCAGCGTACTTCGCGTACATCTTGAACAATACGCCGGCAAACAACGCCGCTTCATCACCGCCGGTGCCGGCACGAATCTCAAGAAAGGTATTGTTGTCATCGTTCGGGTCGACCGGGATCAGGTACTGCAGCAGAGTATGTTCCAGGGTCTCGAGTTGTGCATTCAAAACCTGTACTTCGTCTTTACCCATCTGGACCAGTTCCGCATCATCGCCGTTAGCCAGGGCAGTCGCTTCTTCCAGATCGTTTTGCAGATCACGATAACGACCCACGTCGCGCGCGATCGGTTCCAGTCGGGAATATTCCCTTCCGAGTTTGCGAAATTCATCCTGGTCTGAAATCACTTCTGGGTCGGACATCAGGGCGCCGACTTCATCGAAGCGTTCACCCAATTGCAGCAGTTTGGAAAAAATGGAGGGTTTCATCGGCGTATTCTGCCAGATATGTTGTGCGCATGTCGTGCGGTTAGGAACATTCAGTCATCGTCATTCAGGCTGAACATCCGGCGTGCAATTTCCAGCATGTCGGAATCGGATTCCTCACCAGCCTTGCGCAACGCAGTGCTTGGTGCATGCATGATCTTGTTGGTCAGCGCATTGGCCATCCATTCGAGCACCATGTCAGGTGATTTACCGGAGGCCAGTTGGCGTCGGGCCTGCGCCAGCACCCGGTCCCTGGTGGTGCGGGTTTGTTCCCGCAGTGCCCGGATCGTTGGTACAGCGTCCATGCGATCGACCCCGCGTGCATACAGTTCGGCCTGCGTGTCGATGATCTTCTCGGCCGCATTGGCAGCAACGCGTCGGGCATCAAGATTGTCACCGACGGCACGATGCAGATCATCGATGGTGTACAGATACACATCACTGATTTCCGCGGCCGCGGGTTCAATATCGCGCGGAACGGCAAGATCAACGACAAACATCGGACGGTGTTTGCGTTTCTTTACAGCTGTGGCCAATTGCTCGGCGGTAACGATCAGGTCCGGGCTTGCCGTGGACGAAAACACCATGTCGATCGTTGGTAATAATGCGCCAATGCTGGCGAGTCCCACCGCGCGGGCCTGTAATTTTTCCGCGAGCCGCTTGCCGCGCTCAAGGCTGCGATTGGCAATAGTCAGTCCGGCGATATTGCGTGACGTCAGATGGCCGGCCGCCGTTTCGATCATTTCTCCGGCGCCAATCATCAGGGCATGTTGCTGCTCGAAGCCGTCGAACACCTGCAGCGCCAATTGGACAGCGGCGCTTGCTGCTGACGTTGCGCTCTCGCCGATGGCGGTTTCGGTGCGGATGCGTTTGGTCACGCCGAACGCGTGATGAAATAACCGGTACAGATGCGTGCCGAGCGTGCCTCGCTCCTGCGCCGTGCGAAACGCGATTTTCATCTGCCCGAAAATCTGGGGTTCGCCAAGAA
>JABDLQ010000115.1 GCA_013002925.1 Gammaproteobacteria bacterium
GCACCCAAAGCTGCCGGATAATCAGGAACCGATACCTGATGCGCGATATAACCGGGGTGCCTGAACTGCACGGAATGCTGCAGATAACCTTCCAGAAATTGTGCGAAGGAACTGCGCTGCATTCCGCCGTTCGTTATCCACTCGTCGATCTTCAGTTTGGCCAGGATGTCGGGCATTGGCGCCCAACCAGTGGCCGGTGTGACCTGCGCAGCAGACTGCTCCACGTGCCTGCGCAGCACTCGCAGCGCCTGCAGGGCGGCATGTTCAAATTCTGCCACTTCCTGAAAGGCTGTTTCAGGAGTATATGAAGACCGGGGCATGGCACACCAGCTTAAGACTCAAAAGGACGGCGGAGTATCACAAAAATGATGCCAAAAGAGAACGCTGATTTACACCGTGGCGCCGCTTGCCAAACTTACTGATGCAGCAACAACAGCGGAATGGATGTGCGTTCCAGCAAATGTTCCGTAACTCCGCCAAAAATAGTCTCGCGTAGATGACCGCGGCTATAGGCGCCCGCGACCAGGTAATTGGCATCCATTTGCTCGTAGGCAGCCAGGAGTTCATCAGCCACATCGCGCCCGGGAGTTACCATACGCTGTGATTTTATGCCCCAGTGACGCAGGTATTCCTGAACATGTCGCACCTTCGGGCCCGAACGGGAATCACTGCCACAGCACACCACACAAACTTCTTCAGCCGTGCGCAGTATTGGCAGTGCAGCCGCAACCGCATTGGCGGCCTCAATCGACTGATTCCACGCAATCAGCGCCCGCTGACCGATAATCGAACTGCGTTTTTGAGGCAGCACCAGAACCGGCCTCGAGCTTTGCAACAGTGCAGACAACATGAATGCGCGCGCCCGGGCCGAAGAACGCTTGCGCGGCCTGGAAACCACAAGCAAGTCTGACATCGGCCCGACAATCGACATGATCCGCCCCATTGAGCCGACCATTTCATGCCAGATTGCCGTCCCCTGTTTCCGGTTTAATTTCGGACGGCGCTCTATCTTATAATCGTGCTCCTCGGCCAGCTTACCAAACAACCGACGTGCCGCCTTGCTATCCAGGTCAATTTGCTTTTTCGATGTCGGCAGTTTGACCTCATCGAAATTCAGCAGTTTGAGCGGCGTGCCCTTTGAGCTACCACCGGTTTCTTTCTGATGGGGTCGCACATGATAGCCAACCACGTTCGCCGACAGACCCCTGCTAATGTCAAACGCCGATTCCAGCGCGAATTTACATTCCGGTCGATCTGCCACCGGTATTGTGATGACCTGCATGCGCTGCTCCCCTTGTAGGAATTGCTATTGTCAGTCTGGCGAAACGAGGTCGAGTCAGGCTGCGCCCTGCTCATCGTCCTGGGTTTCCTGATAATGAAACTCGTGTGGAGAATCAACGCTGACCCGGGTTTTGAAATCGCCCGGTTTCACCACACACAAATCTCCCGGGAGCTTATCAAGAATTCGCTCTGCCGTGCTGCCGATAATCAATCGTTTCAAAAACCCCCGTGCCACTACGCCCATCACGATCATGTCGGGGTTTTTCTCCATTGCAACAGCCGGCAGGATGACACGCGCCGGACCGGGCAGGTTGTGCACCCGATCGTGCGAAATATCGTGTTTGGTCGCAAGCTCCTGCAAACGCTGCATATGCGTCTCCCGCACTTGCTCGCCGATTTCTCGTGAAGGAATCATTTCCGCCGCCATTGCACCGGCCGCCACTGCAGCGACCGCTGCGGCGCTATCAAACGCATGAACCAGGTGAACCTCACTGTCCAGCGCCGTCGCAAACCGCTTTGCGGCCCTGATGATCTCATCATCAAGAGCCGCCGGTTTATCATGATCATGCATCGGATCGACGCAGGCCCAGATAATTCCGCTGCGCTTGCGATGTTCGCCATTGCGCACCATCACAACCGGTGCCGGACAATTGCGAATCAAGTTCCAGTCGTCATTGGACATGAGCGCCCGGTCCACTGCAGAGTGATACTCACTCTTTCTGAGAACCATCAATGGTTTTGATCTCAGCACTTTGCGTACGACTGCTTCGTACTCCGGAACGTCCCAGTAGACGTCGGTCATTATCTTAATCTGTTCATCGCTGTGACCTTGCGCCAGCGCCTCCAGTCTCTTTTTTTCCTCGACAACATGGTGAGCCTTGGCTTTTCGGGACGAGGGTGACTCATACAGACGCTCACCCGAAAAGTAGGGGTTGTATGTACATGAGAACAGTTCAATTGGAGCATCAAACTTTTTGGCAAACTCTTTGGCGCGTCCCATCACCGCATCATTGGTTTCAGCAGGATCGACAATCGCCAGAATCGCACCATTATTTGTAGTCATCTTCATCACCTTTACATCATTTGGTCATTTGGTGAAACCACCCGACAACTTCATCATATTGCGTGTACATCAGCAAGCGAGAGTGACTTCAGCCTTGTTACAACGATGGCAATTTTGTCAGGAACAACCAATACGCACATGTACTTAAGACGATAATATTAGAAGGAAAAGCTGCTGAACTCATCGCCGACTTGCGCTTGGAGGATAGTATGACAGTAGCCTGTCCCGGCATATTCCGACAGGTTTTGCCGGCCGGACCGCCTCCCGTTTTCCAGGACGCTAAGTACATTCCGTTGCGGCAAATCGGTTTACCCCGATTTTTTCCTGCCATATATGCCTCAATATAGATATTGCAGGGGAGTCATATAGACTGCTCCTAATGTTGTTTGTAGCCGATACTTAACTGCAAGGAGGACATTATGAGTCTGATTAGATGGAGCCCGTTTGGTGATCTTGACAGCTACTTCGACCGGGTTAATAACCTCAACGACCTGTTCGACGTGAAAGAGCGTGAGTGGAAACCTGCTGCCGCTATTTCGGAAACGAAAAAAGAATACCTGGTCAAGGCTGACCTCCCGGACGTCAGGAAAGAAGACATCCATATTGCGCTCGAGAACGGAGTATTGACCGTTACCGGAGAGCGCAAGATCGAGAAAGAGTCTGAAGACGAGAAAGTGCATCGCATGGAATCATTCTATGGCACGTTTGCTCGGTCTTTTTCTTTGCCTGACAACATCGATGAAGGCAAGATCAAAGCCGAATGCAAAAATGGTGTTTTGCGTATTCGCATTCCAAAATCGACTGCGGAGAAAAAGCAAGCCCACAAGATAGAAATTAACTGATCACTGAAGTTTGATTCAGAAACTCTGGAGGCTGCCCCACATGTCCGCTGAACACCATAAAATAGACCATTATCAATATGAGTTTGTCAGCGAGGCGTCCGGGCAGTCTGCCAGGGATATGATCTACCTGTTTTTATTTGACGCACACAAAAAGCTGCTCTGTGCGCTTGCCTGTCAGCCCGGCAAGCGCACGTTTGCGGCCGCAAAGATGGCGGCTGGCGGCCACGTGCGTGCCGAAATCGGTGATCTTCAGATGCGCGCGATCATTGATTTGCTGCGCAACGAGCGGCCCGCCTGGTTTTCATGGAATGGCGCAACCCAGTCTGTACGGGTTTCAAGCAGCCAGGAACCGGTTGGCGAGGAGGAAGTCCGTAAGATGTTTTCGTTCCTGTATTTGTAAAGCGAGCGTCAGTCCGATGGTTTTTGCAGCCCGGCACCGCTTACACTACATTGAAAGGAACAGTCACCGCAGGATGCAGTCAAATGGATAGCAGGCCAGGGACTGGCCACTGGCTAACGCCATTTGACGCTTTCCAAGAGGAGCAACAATCTATGTTTCCCGTCGAGATTACGTACCGTCACACCGAAACTTCACGCGCTCTGAGCGAAAACATCAACGCTCGTGCACACAAGCTTGAGAAGTTTTATGACCACATTTTGAACTGTCATGTGACAATCGAAGCACCCCCACAGAAACACCAGCATCAGTCACAACTGTTTAAAGTGAGCATTCAGCTTGGCGTACCGGGCAATGACATCATCGTACATCGAGATGCTGCCGCGCATTCCAAAGACGAGGACGTATATACGACGGTCAACAAAACTTTTGCCGCTTTGCGAAGGCGCCTCGAAGACCATGTCAACATTCAACGCGACAATGCCAAAAGAGGCCGCTAACGCATTGTGAGATGAGCAGAATCTGGCCAGTAATTTGTTTTAAGAGGTGTAAAAATGAGTGTTAAAGACGATATGCAGGAAATGTTGGACAGCCTGAAACGCGAACGTGATGAGTTGCGTGTGCAGCTTAATTTATTGCACAAAGAAGCCCGCGAAGAATGGGACGAGCTTGATGACACATGGCACAAGTTGCGGGTCAAAGTAAACGATGTCGCTGAAGAAAGTGGCGAAGTCGGTAGTGACGTGTTTGCTGCGAT
>JABDLQ010000127.1 GCA_013002925.1 Gammaproteobacteria bacterium
CCCTCGGAACACCAACCATCGGCGAATATTCGACAATTGCCGGGGGACGCACGAACATCACACTGGGAGTGCACTCCAGCATCCTCGGCGGCGAGGCTAATCAAATTGACGTGGGCGGTACCGAAGCCACCATTGCCGGTGGCAGAGCGGGTATTGCCAGTGCCAATAACTCCACGGTCAGTGGTGGTTCTGCAAATACCGCTTCCGGCCCCAACAGCACCGTGAGCGGTGGTCAGGAGAATATCGCGTCGGGAACGGAGTCCACAGTCAGTGGTGGCGCACTCAATACTGCCAGCGGCAATAACGCCACGGTAAGCGGCGGCGTATCGCGCACGTCATCAGGTACTAACGATTGGCGGGCCGGTTCGCTGTTTGAAGAAGAGTAAGTAAAGATGCGGTCAACAGTTCCGGGTATCTACCGCCCGTTCGGGCATAGGCCACTACATTTTGGGAGTGACTTCAGTCGCGATCATCCGAAGCTGAATCACAGCAATTGCCGGCGAAGCCGCTCCCATAGGCGCATTGACAGACGATCAGGGTTGGCCAATTGCAGCCCGGCCAACACGCCGGTCGGTGTTGCTCGCGGATGCCTATCAATGGCGTAAGCGGAGTGTCAGGGCGCGTTATCATCTGGCGGTGTCTGTCGCATCGAGTCTGAGGTGTAAAGCTGAGCTAAAATAGCTCGCGTCTGTAGTTTCTGTTAGTAAGATTCTGTCCATCGATAATTATCACCAGATTGATTCAGTATTAACAAGTTAATTTGAGTCTCACAAATAGATACCCATCGCAGGGAGCCTTCCATGTCACATCATCTGATCTATTGGCCGGTACTGGCGCAAGTTTTGCTGCCACTGTTGGTCCTGACGCTAAACGCAAAACGAAAAGCTGCCGATGTTAAGTCCGGCAACTTTGATAAAGAACGCGCCGCCATGGATAACGAGGCATGGAGCAAGCCGGTCGTGTTGACATCAAAAAACCTCGCCAATCAATTTCAGATACCGGTGCTGTTCTACGCTCTGTGCTTTGTGCTGGCCGGTATCGGCGGCGTGACAGCAAGCGTTTTGATCCTGGCCTGGGCGTTCGTGGCAAGTCGTTATGCCCATGCCTGTATCCACGTAACCAGCAATTATGTTCCGATGCGAATGAAGACGTTCATCATTGGCGTCCTGATCGTATTTATTATGCTGGTGTTTACGGCAATCAAACTGGCCGCAATCTGATCGAATAACTGCGCAGCGGTTGTGCGCCGCCAGGAATAATGGCGCCGGTGACCACGTGACCAAAATTACCCTGATGATTCGAATTTTCCAGGGGCCGCAATTGAAAAGGCCCCGCTAAAGCGAGGCCTTTTCTAGCATTAATTAAGTGATATTGATCAGCGCGTTATAGTCTTGCAGGTGCAACCGCAGCCGCTTGATTGTTAAAGAATGCTGACCGCTCTTCGCAACAGGCCGTCGCAGGTTATCAGGCATTATTTTTTCGGCGCTCCAGTGCATTTGGCAATCCTGACAGTGATCTGCATAGGTTATGATACCGGCTCACTTTGCTACGCAAGGTTCAATGTAGACACCAGCAAAAATGGTGTGCGCGAGCCAGTAATGCAGCGACTCTCGGTGCAGGCCCGGACCGGCGGTGGCGATGAGTGCCCGCACCCAGGCGTGGCTGCTTAGGCTGTATCATCTTACAGAGCTCAACCCGTTCGATTACCCCTGTTGGCCATTTCGCAGTCAACTGGACAAAGTCCTGGCCGGCGTAGTACGGCAACATTATCCGCCGGAAAACATTGCCTTTGACGAACTATAGATACCCGGTATGGTCTTAAATAGATCAACACCCGTCATCCACACTTTTTACAGGATTTGCTGTAATGATTTCATTTAGAGTCAATTCAAAACAGGTGCGCTTTGATGGCGATGCCGACACTCCTCTGTTATGGGTATTACGCGACCATCTGCAACTGACCGGCGCAAAATACGGTTGTGGTATTGGCCAATGCGGCGCCTGTACAGTGCATATCGATGGCAAAGCGCAGCGATCTTGCGTGCTGCCAATCGCCGCACTCGCCAACAAATCGGTCACGACCATTGAAGGCCTGGGTGATGAAAACGGGCAGTTGCATCCAGTCCAGCAGGCCTGGCTTGCCGTTGATGTGCCGCAATGCGGTTACTGTCAGGCCGGCCAGATCATGGCGACGGTGGATTTTTTACAAAAACACCCACGCCCATCCGATGAAGATATCGACAACAATATGAGCAACATCTGTCGTTGCGGTACTTACGTGAGGATTCGTGATGCCATTCATCAGGCGGCGAAACTGATGCAAAAAGGGGAACAACAATGACTGCACCGGAGTCCGCAGACTGGCTAGCATCCGTGTCGGACAAGGATGTCACCGACCCCGGGCGGCGGCGTTTTTTAATCACCGGGGCCACGGCAGCGGGAAGTCTTGTGCTGGGTTTGCCGGCTGGCGGGGAAGCGTTTTCAAGTTCCGACGCGGCGGAGAATCGCACTCGCCAGATTGGTTTCTTTGTGGAGATTGCAGCAGACGGTGATGTCATTATTGGCAGCAACCAGCCTGAAATCGGGCAGGGCGTACGCACGGCATTGCCAATGCTGGTGGCTGAAGAGCTTGACGTAGACTGGGCCAGGGTGAGCGTTAAACCGATGCCGCTGGGCTTACTGAAAACTGCCGACGGTTATACCTGGAAATACGGAGGACAGGGTGTTGGGGGCAGCACGGGTTTAACGCGCAACTGGGATTTTATGCGCGAAGTCGGCGCCATCGCGAGGCAACAGCTGATCAGGGCGGCTGCGGTTAAATATGAAGTAGCTGCGAAACGTTGCACAACCCGCCCGGGCTATGTCATCAGTGACGATCTGCCGCGGGATATTCCCTATGGCGAGTTAGTCAAAACCGCTGCAGCACTGGATCTGCCGGACCACAACCCGGTGCTAAAAGATAAAGAGAATTACCGCATCGTGGGCACGCGTCAAAAAACCGTTGATGCTCACGATATTGTCACCGGTGTGGCCCGCTACGGTATTGATACCATCAAACCTGACATGCGCTATGCCGTCATTGCGCGATCGCCTTTTCTGAATGGTCGTGTCAAGAGCTTTGATGATACCGCAGCACGCAAAATCAACGGGGTCCTTAAAGTCTTTAAAATCGACGGCCCCGAGCCCGGTGCGCCGTACCTGATTCTGGCGAGCGGCGTGGCTGTTGTGGCAACGTCCACCTGGGCTGCGATCAAAGGTCGCAAGGCATTGCAGATTGAATGGGAGCCGGGCCCCAACGCGACCGATAGTACGGATGCATTCTGGCAGCAGAACGAGGAGATGCTCAAAGGCTCGGGACAGATTGTCACCGATGACGGACAGTACGAGTCGGCCATAGAAACGGCCCACAAAACAGTCCAGCGATCGTACCAGATCCCGTTCGTATCGCATGCCCCTTTGGAACCACAAAACTGCTATGCGCATGTTGAAAAAGACAGTTGCCACATTGTAGCGCCCACCCAAATGCCAGGTGGAGCTTCCAGAGCGGCTGCAGCGGTGACCGGTCTGCCGCGTGAAAACATTCATATTGACATCAGCCGTGTCGGTGGCGGGTTTGGCCGCAGACTGAGCAATGATTACGTGGCGGAAGCCGCCATGATCTCACAACAAACCGGCTGGCCGATCAAGTTGCAATGGACGCGCGAAGACGATGTGCGCCATGACTTCTACCGCCCGGGCGGGTTGCACGAAATGCGTGCGGGACTCGATGAAACAGGCAAAGTGATTGCGTGGACACAGCGTCTGGCCAGCGCCAGCAAACATTTCCGCCGACCGAACAAACCGGACGATGGTCTGTGGGAGCCGGAACTTTATCCCGATGATTTTCCGCGCCGCATCGTGGATAATTTTCGATTGGAATATTTTCATCACCCGATCGGCCTGCCACGGGGTTCGTGGCGCGCGCCTGCGCACACGGCCAATGCGTTTGTCATCCAGAGTTTTCTGGATGAGATTGCTCACGCCAGTGGTCAGGACCCCTTGCAATTCCGCCTGGATTTATTGGGCAAGGACCGAGAGCTGGAATACGATGGCCATGGTGGCCCCACCTATAATCCGGGCCGACTGGCGCGACTGCTAACGTTTGTTGCGACGCAAATTGGCTATGGTGACAAGCGTAAGAAGGATCGTGGTGTCGGTCTTGCGACTCACTTTACATTTGGAGGTTATGCGGCGCACGCGTTCGAAGTTTCCGTGGACGACGCTGGTGGTCTGATCATCGAGCGTATTGTGGCTGCGATTGACTGTGGCCTGGCCGTTCATCCGCAGGCAGTAGAGGCACAGCTGCAGGGTGGCACGATCGATGGAATCAGCACCGCCCTGGGGCTACAAATTACCGTAAAAGATGGTCAGGTTCAGCAAGGTAATTTTGACGATTATCCGCTGCTGCGTATTGCGGCAATCCCGGCACGCCTTGAAACCCACATACTGCCGTATGATGATGTGCCGACCGGAGTTGGCGAAATGGGAATACCATCCGCCGCACCGGCGCTGACCAACGCTATTTTTAACGCTAGCGGCATTCGCATTCGCAACCTGCCAATAGCTGACCAGCTAAAAAAAGCGCGCGCGGGGTGACCACCAGGCGCTGGTAGCATAAACGCTGTATGAATCGGCGAAATAGCAGCTCCGGATTTGCACCCTGGAGTGACTGTTAAAATGCTGAGTATCGGTCAGGCTGACTTCGCAACCTGCCGAAAGCTGATCTGTCAATAAATGCGCATGCAGAGTAAATACCAGGCAGCCGTAACATGGATGCTTCAAGGGCCGTCGTATCTGTGGCGCCCGATTCGCACCGCAGCGTGGCCATTAGTACGCTGCGACACGGTCAGGGTTAATCGGGTGGCAGTGATCGCTCCAGGGGCGAGGTGGCCCCCGGGGTTATTTGCGTTTGGTCAGCTTTAACAATCGACCGCCGTCATTGTCTTCCAGCACCCACAGGGCGCCATCAGGACCCTGCTCGATTTCACGGATACGGTTTTTCATTTCATAGCGCTCCGCTTCTTCAGCCTTATCGCCATCAAATGTGATACGAATCAGTGCACGTGAGCGAAGTCCCGGGATAAACGCCGATCCGCGCCACTCGGGAAACTGGGCGCCGGTATAAAACATCAGTCCGCCCGGGGCAATGGTCG
>JABDLQ010000142.1 GCA_013002925.1 Gammaproteobacteria bacterium
GGCCACTCCAATTAGCGGTCTGCAGGCATCGATGCTGGTGGTTACCGGTGACCAGGTTGATTTCGACAATACGAAGCTTGGAGAACAGTTACGTATCAGGCCAACGATTGATTACAATATTGGCAAACATTTTCTGTTTCGGGCGCGCCACACCTACTCCACGCTGGACACAAAAACCGGAGACAAAATATTCACTGCAAATCAAAGTGACCTGCGATTCACTTATCAATTTAATGTGCGCAGCTTTCTCCGCCTGGTCGTGCAACACACCGATATCGACCGAAATACCGCTGTGTATGTCGATGCAGTCGATGCCAACAGCCGTTTTCTCGGCACCCAGCTTCTGTATTCCTACAAGGTCAATCCCCAAACCGTATTATTTGTTGGTTATTCGGATGCCGCCGAAGATGGCGACACATTGACACGCTTTACAAAGTCCAGCCGTACATTCTTTGCGAAAATCGGTTACGCATGGCTACCCTGATGGTTCAATCCTGATACCATTAATCGGCCCCGATTCCAGTGCATGCCATCCTGAAAACAAAGTTGATTACGCCCACATAACATGCTGGACACCCGTATCAAAGTCCAAACCCCGGAAGGTATTGAGTTGGCTCTCAGTCCGGCCGGTTTGCTGCCCAGGTGTCTGGCACGCCTGATCGATACTGCGCTGAAGGCTGCTGTCTATCTGCTGCTGCTCCTGATTGCCAACCTGCTGCTTGGCGATATTGCGCCTGTGTTCATTTACCTCGGGGCATTCGCAATCTACTGGCTGTATGACCTGTTATTTGAAACGCGCAACAATGGCCGCACTCCGGGCAAGGCCGTGATGGGAATCCGTGTGGTAAACAGCAACGGTGCGCCCGTCACGTTGAGCACCTCGGTCATACGCAATCTGCTACGCGTCGTTGATTTCCTGCCGCTGATGTATTTGCTCGGTGCCGCTTCCACACTGCTGACGCACACGTTCCAGCGACTCGGTGACATCGTGGCTGGCACCTATGTCGTGTACGCACATGGCGACCATGAAATGCTGTCTCGTGATAACCGCATGGAGAAACCCCTGCCACTGAGCCTGCGCGCGGTCGATCATCAAGCCATCATGCTTTTCGATGAACGCATCAGTGCCCTGTCCGAAGAGCGCGTCAACGAAATTGCCGGGTTACTGGGCGGGCACATCAGTGGCACGCCTGCCGAAATCCGCGCACAGCTGCAGGCCCATGCACGCTGGCTTACGGGCGGCAGCGCATGAAACAAAACGACTTTATTGCGACACATAATGACTTCTGGAACGAACTGGAGCAGATACTGCAGACGGGCAATATCAACAGCCTCGGCAAGGAGCAGCGCCGCCAGTTGCCGCACAGCTACCGCAGAGTATGCCATCATTTATCGCTGGCACAGCTGCGCAACTACAGCCCGGCGTTACAAAATCGGCTTAATCGTATTGCGTTGCAGGGTCATCAACTATTTTATGCTCGTAAATCCCGTTTTCTGCAGGATGCGGGACGCTTCTTCGCGGTTGATTTTCCTCGCAGTGTGCGCGCCCACAAATACTATGTTCTGGTCTCTGCGCTGGTGTTTTTCGGTCCGCTCATTGCGCTGCTGGTGGCCATTACCAACGACCCCACCATCGCTTACGCGGTTATCGACCCGGAGACCGCTGAGGTCTACAAGGAAATGTATGGTGAGCGTGGCACCATCAAGGACGAAACAGCCGTCGGTATGTTCGGCTATTACATCTGGAACAATGTGTCGATCGCACTGCGCACGTTTGCCATGGGCCTGGTTTTTGGTCTGGGGGCAATCTTTATACTGCTGTTTAACGGGACTTATATCGGCGCAGTGGCAGGACTGCTGACCACGGCGGGTCTGGGCAATAACTTCTGGCCGTTTGTCGCAGGCCATGGAGCCTTTGAACTGACTGCAATTGTGCTCGCCGGAGCCAGCGGTATGAAGATTGGCTTTGCCTTGCTCATTCCGGGGCTGAACTCCCGGCGGCAGGCGCTGAAAAATGCCGCCCAGGCGGCGCTGCCAATGATCTATGGTTTCGTGATGCTGCTGATCCTTGCAGCCGCTATCGAAGCATTCTGGTCCCCCAATGCGTGGTTCTCGAACCTGACCCGGTATGCGATAGGAGTGACACTGTGGGTGTTGGTCATCGCCTATTTGCTGTTCGGTGGTCGCGGGCAGGAATCGCGCGGATGAATTTAGCCAGCGCCAGCGCCGTCATCCGGCCCCGCACCGCATGGGAAGCAATGGATCTCGGGGTTCGCCTTGTGCAACGGGATTATTTTGCACTTGCAGCCCGTTGGATCATCTGCACCACGCCATGGGCGATCGCCGCGTTCCTGGCAGGGCGCTGGCTGGGTAATGCTATTTGGGGCTACCTGCTGTTTTGGTGGATGAAACCCGCGTTCGACCGCGTACCTCTGGATTATCTGAGCCGCAGACTGTTCTCGGGTGAACAGGAGCAAACCAATCTGTGGCATTTATGCGTACGTTTGCCCCTGGCTTACGGTGCTTGGCGCCAGCTTACCTATTTGCGCTTTGGTCTGTCCCGCGCGTTCACTTTGCCCGTTGACCAGCTTGAGGGTCAGGATGCAACGACCCGCAGAGCCCGTTTGCAGACGATTGTGGCGCGTGATTATGGCCCCGCTGCCTGGCTCACCATTACCTTGTTTTTTGTGGCCGTTACTGCGCATCTGACCATCTCGTCTTTTCTGCTGACTCTGTGGCAGCCCCACCAGCCCTTTGATACTCCCGTGACCATGCTGGAGCAATACCTGGACTCATGGGCGTCCATCCCGGGTGTGGTGGCCTATATCGATTTTCTGGCCTTTTATATCGTGCACAGCGTGATAGAACTGTTTTATGTCGGTGCCGGGTTCGCGCTGTACCTGAATCGACGTACGCACCTGGAAGCCTGGGATATCGAGCTTGCGTTTCGCCGGCTCGCAGCCCGTCTGAAAAGTGGCGCTGCTGCACTATTGCTGCCGCTAATGTTGTGTGTCAGCGCGCTGTCCCCGGGGGTCGATGCGCTCGCCCAGGCACCCGACAGTGCGCCCAGCGGTACGCCTGCAATGCCCGGGCAAACATCACTGCACTCACAGCGTATGCGGGACCGGGAAACCATTCGATCTATTTTGGACAGTGGCGCTTTTGGTAAGCTCGAATCCACCATGAAGTGGCAAAAAAAAGAGCAGCCTCACGACACGGAAGCGGACGAACCCAGTGCGGATACCGACGCTGCCACCGATGATGATGCAACCACGTTGATGAACATCGTCGTCAGTGCGCTGAAGTATATGATCATTGCCTTGTTTGCCAGCCTTATCGGATCCTGGGTTTTTCGCCACAGACACCTGCTCTTTGCCACCGGCACTGCAGCCGGTGCCCGGCACAAAAAGCGTCGGGAATCGGATAGCGGTCAACTGCCAGACACGGTGAAATTTGATCTGGACGTTCCCGATACGGTCATGACCATCTGGAGTAAAGGCGCTCCACGTGATGCCCTGAGTTATTTTTATCGTTCGGCGCTTGCCTATCTTGCCACCCGCCATTCACTGGCTGTTCACGACAGTGCCACAGAAGGAGAGGCCCTGGCTCTTGTAAAAGACTGCGCAGATGCCAATGTGTACCAGTATTTTTCGGAAGTAACGGACGCATGGCAGAATTTAGCCTATGCAGAACGAATGCCTTCCGATGAATCAGTCAGGACGTTGTGCAAACGCTGGCCGCAACTTTCAAAGGACCAACATTCGAAGGACCGGCATGAAAGATAAAATCATGCTTGGAGTTCTAATCGCCATGCTCACCGGCGCGGCTGCGACATGGTTTTTTGCAACTCATGAAAGAGTCGAGATTAAAGAACGAACGGCAACTGCTCCGGAAGTGCGCGCGAATCGTTACTTTGGTTTTTTCAGGTATCTGGCATCGCATGACATCGCCGGCGAGAATATTTACAACCTGAACACGCGCACACAGTTACCGGACACCAAAGACACCATCATTCTTGATACCGATACATCAGGCATGACCACGCAAGAGCACGACCACATATTGGACTGGGTTGCAGAAGGTGGTCAATTGCTCATACGCCAGCCCTATTTTCATGACGATAGCCTGCTGTTGGCCATGGGCATTGCGAACGATGCTGAAGATGTGAATGATGCGTCGGAACCGGGATCGGAACCGGCGACAGATCTGGATCGCGCGATCGAACAACTGCCCATTCCGGGTCATTGGACAAGCGACCCGGATCAGTTGGACCCTGATCAGTTGAACCCTGATCAGTTAAAGCCTGAGCCAGACAGTCCCCTCACCGACAAGATAAACGAACGTCGCGAATATCCGGCTTATCTGGTTCATCGTGGTGAGACCTTGCTCGGTGAACTACAGTTTCCGCTGTTGCTGCTGCGCCCACTGGATGCTGCCCGACCACTGCTTTGGTCCATGTCTATCGCGCCCGCAAATTTACCGCAAAATGGTAAACCACACTTTGCCATTGGTTTTCGCTATGGGCTTGGTTTTGTGACGATACTCGGCGAGATTCAGCAAGTAGCGAACGAACATTTCTATTTAGGCGACAACTCCTTCATTATGCGTGAAGCGCTGACCTCAAACCGAAGTCCCGGCAATGTCTGGATCGTCAGCTCGGTCACGCGTCCTGATCTGTGGAGCCTGCTGTGGTGGCGGTCCGCACATGTGATTCTTTGGGGCGCTTTGGGAGTCATCTTCTTTTTTTGGTGGGCCGGGCACAGGTTTGGCCGAGTGTCGCCTGATCCTCCGGCAGCCCGACGTGAGTTTCAGGAGCACATTGCGGCCGGCGGAAGGTTTCTGTGGCGTGCACGACAACAGGATGAACTGTTACGTACAACTCGCGACAGCCTGCTGCACACGATCCAGCGTCGCTATCCACATTTTGAAGTGGCAGATGCATCGGAACGGCGCGCACTGCTGGAAAAGGAACTGGGAAAAAACATAAAACTTTGGGATATCGCCATGCAACCACATACAGAACTCAGCAAACACCAGTTTGTTGAGCAGGTCAAAGCCCTGCAGACACTACAGGAATTACTCTAATGCTGGATACGACAACAGACCACGTCGGTGACACGCTAAACCGAATCTCATCATCGGTAGGCAATGCCATGATCGGGCAGAGGCAGGCAATCGATGAGGTGCTTGTGACGATCATCGCTGGCGGTCACGCGTTGCTGGAGGGGGTCCCTGGCCTTGGCAAGACTCTGCTCGCCCGGGCGTTTTCCAAAGCACTGAGCATTCAGTTCGGGCGTATTCAATTCACCCCCGATCTGATGCCCAGCGACGTGACCGGTCATGCCATGTTTGATAGTCACAGCGGCAGTTTCAAAATCCGCAAAGGTCCGATTTTTACAAATCTGTTGCTTGCAGACGAGATCAATCGTGCGCCGGCCAAGACCCAGGCATCACTGCTCGAAGCCATGCAGGAACGCCAGGTCACTATCGAAGGCAAATCGTTTGAGCTCCCTCCACCACTGATTGTGCTCGCCACCCAGAACCCGATAGAAAGCGAAGGGACCTATCCACTACCGGAGGCCCAGCTCGACCGGTTTTTGTTCAAAGTTCAGATTGACTATCCCTCGGAGGATGAAGAATCCCTGCTGACGCGCAAGGTGCTTGATAATTCGGTGGGTAATGAATTTAATTTGTCTACGGTGACAGAAGTAATCGGCGGCACTGAATTACTGCAAGTTCAGCAGGCAGCAGCAGCAATCAGGATCGATGAGCAGGTGCACAGGTACGCGGTGCAAATTGCCGGCGCAACGCGATCGTGGCCTGGATTCAGCATTGGCTCAGGCCCCCGTGGCAGCATCGCCATGTTACGTGCGGCGCGGGCAAAAGCCTTGCTCGATGGTCGCGATTTCGTGATGCCGGATGACATCAAAGGGATTATGCTGCCGGCACTGCGGCACCGGGTAATTCTGTCACCGGAAATGGAAATTGAATCGGTGAGCACCGATGAGTTGTTGATGGAAGTGTTAAAGACCGTCGAGGCGCCACGCACGTGATACCTACGCCACGGACCCTGTGGATTCTTGCCATCACTTTATTGCTCGGGTTGATCACACCCTGGCGTGTGAATTTGATCTGGTACTGGGGTGCCCTCACAAGCCTGGTGTCGATTGTCATTGCCTTTGATCTGATCGCTGCCATGTTACGGCGTCACCACCTCCGGGTAGTCCGCCGCTGTAAAGACACACTGTCGCTGGGCGTATGGACGCAGGTTGAACTGAGGATAGAAAATCACAGCGATTCTGCAGAGAAAATTGATCTGGTCGATCATTTTCCGGAAACTTTTGCCGGTGAGTCCGAGCCGCTCCGGTTACAGATCAAAGCGCACGGTCATCATCGCATGACCTACCGAATAAAACCTGCGGCCAGGGGGCGCCATGACTTCGGTCATGTTCAGGTTCACCGCTATTCGCCCTGGTCATTGTGGACGCGCAATTTGTTCCTGGGCGAAGCACTGGAGGTCCGGGTATTTCCCAATTTTTCAGCGGTCACCAAATATGCATTGCGCGGTGTCGACTCGATGCAGTCCGTTGTCGGCGGTCATATACGGCAGCGGCGCGGCGAAGGCCTGGATTTTCATCAGTTAAGAGAATATCGCGTAGGCGACACGTTTCGTCAGATCGACTGGAAAGCGACAGCACGCTCACAAAAACTTATTTCAAAGGAATTTCAGGAAGAACGTGACCAGCATGTGATATTCCTGATCGACAATGGCCACCGAATGCTCGCACGGGATGGTGAACTCAGTCATTTTGATCACGTATTGAATACCGTGCTGCTACTTGGCTATGTGGCACTACGCCAGGGAGATGCGGTCGGTTACATGACCTGCGAGCCTGACCCGCGCTGGATGAAACCCCGCAAAGGCCGCTCAACCATCAATGTCCTCAGTCGTAAGCTATACGATCTGCAGCCGCTGCCACAGGCAATCGATTATCTGCGTGCGGCCACGGAATTGAGCAAACGGCAAAAACGCCGGGCGCTGATCATCTTGGTTACCAATATCCGTGACGAGGACACCGAAGAAATTCACGTCGCTCTCGATTTGCTTCGCCAACGCCACCTGGTCGTCGTTGCCAGCCTCGTCGAAGACATCATTGCGCGCACCGTGGACAAACCAGTCAGCACCTTTGCGGATGCCCTGGATTACACCTCGACACATAACTATCTGGCCGACAGAAAATCAATTCATCAGGCGCTCCACAAACGCGGCGTATTCGTGCACGACACCGACTGCACCGCCCTGCCCGGAGTACTGACTGACCAGTACTACGCCATTAAACGAGCCGGGATGCTGTAAACACAAAAAATTTACGGGCATCGATGTGGGGTATTCTTCAGGATCGCTTGTCTGCTTGCGCCACAAAAAGCGCACCTCCTGCATTGCCACTGTGCCTTGCAAGCCCTAAGCACAAAGCAAGCACTCAGCCACCGGCCTGTTTCCGGACACTGCTGCTCAGGTTGACTTTCTGCCCATCGGTTTTCCGTATATAGTCTGCACAGTCTTGATGGACCAGTGTCCTGACGAGAGTGCCTGAACGGAGAGTTTCGTGACACTAGCATCCGCAATCGTATTATTATTTCTGGTTATTGATCCGTTTGGCAACGTACCGTTTTTTGTTGCGGCCCTAAAAGATGTCGACCCGTCGCGGCGCCGATTTGTCATTATTCGCGAACTGTTGATTGCATATGTTGTGATGGTGGCCTTTTTGTTTGTCGGCGAACCACTGCTCAAGGTGCTGGGGATTTCGGGCCCGGCACTGACGATTGCAGGCGGAGTAATACTGTTTCTGATCGCATTGCGCATGGTGTTTCCTATGCGTGGAAAATCAGCTCAGGAAGACATTGAAGGTGAGCCATTTATCGTACCCCTGGCGATTCCCTATGTCGCAGGACCGTCTGTCCTTGCTGTGGAACTGTTGCTAATGAGTGATGAGCCGGCACGCTGGCCCGTCTGGCT
>JABDLQ010000149.1 GCA_013002925.1 Gammaproteobacteria bacterium
GCCAGCGCAGAACGTGCGTACGAACTGGCAAAGACCGCCTTCGGACCGGCCGACCCGACAACCATTAAATTACAACAAAACTATGGCACATTTTTGGTCCTGGTCGGGTCCCGGACTGATGCGTTCACGATGTTGAACGAAGCGCTGCAAGCCATCGAGCAAACCTATGGGACCGATGCCTATGAATCGGTGTCGGTGCTCGTTACGCTGGGCGAAATATTGCGCAACGACGCACAACTTAGCGCTGTACAGCGAGCCCTGGCGTTACAGAAAAAACACTATCCGAACGATGTGCTCGCCTACGCCGACGTGGCCAAAAGAACCGGCCGGTACCTGGCAACCAGCCGGGATCAGAACCAACAGGCCATACCTATTCTGCAAGAAGCGCTTGATATTTACACAGCGGAATACGGACGCAATGGCGAGGAACTCATTCCTGTGCTGATGTCCCTGGGTGATGCTCACGCAAGATTTGGCCGCTCGCAAAAACAAAAATCTGCGTACAGGCGCGCATTGTCACTGGCTAAAAAATCTGGCGACCCTCTCAGACATGCAGACCTTTTACATACCGCCGGAGTACACTTGATGCAACTGTCCGCCTCACCTGATGCACGCAAATATCTGGTTAAGGCGCACGATATTTTTGCACAACACCTGGGGTTGGATCATTTCAAAACCGGCAATGCACTGTTGAGCCTGGGCCGCTTTCATGTTGCATCCCAGCGCCACAGTCGTGCGGAACCAAAACTGCTCGCGGCGCTCGAGGTGTTCAAAAAAGATAGCGATTTTCGCAATTATGAGTTACTGGCGCTGTCACTGCTGGTGCAAGTCTACGAAGAGTTGGGCGATCGCGATGCGGCCACACCCTACTGTCAGGCCATTGGCCAGGTCACCCCCTGGTCTGAAGACCAGGAGTACCGGCCGATTTACAAGCGTGCACCCGCCTATCCGGAAAATGCGGTCAAATCGGGGATCGCAGGTCACGTCATCCTCGAATATAGCGTAGATGAAAACGGCCTGGTGCAATCTCCGGTCGTGGTAGATCTCAATGGCCCCGACAGCTTCATCCCTGCGGCAATGACTTCCGTCGCGACGTTTCGTTATGCACCTCGATATATCGATGGCAAGCCGGTGCAAACGCCTGGTGTTAGAAACAAATTTACTTTTAAGATCGAATGATGTTGCAGAACGTAAAATTACGTTTGCATCCTGACACTATTGCCCATCACGCCAGCGTCCGAAAACAGCGCCGGATGATAGCTTTACCGGCTCCCATAGTCTCTGGCACCTGCTCCAAGCTCCCTGTCATAGTGACCGATCAGTGTTCCGTGTGATCTCCACGCAGTAGCCACAAATACAGTGCTGCCGCGAGACCCGCGCTTCCAAATATCATCGACATCACCATGATCTGGTAGCGCACGGCGATCAACGGATCAACACCGGAGAGTATCTGTCCGGTCATCATGCCCGGCAACGCTACGAGACCTACAGCGAATAGCGCATTGAACTGCGGTATCATCGCCGCTTCCAGCGCCACGCGCCGCGCGTCGGGATAGCCAACCCCGCGCTGAGACTCCGCCATAAAACGCTCCCCTGACAGACTTACGGTATTCATTGCATTGGCCAGAATCATCCCGGCCAGCGGCACCATGTAGCGCGGTTCGAACCAGCGTGTCATATCCAGAATGATCTGGGTTACCATGCCCAGAATCAATAACCCTGGCAACGCAACGGCAAGCAGCGCGTACAAAAAATCACGGGGACCACAGGCCTTGAATGCAGTGATACTGATCCACGCTGAAATCAAAACCATTAACGCTACCAGCGCAACGATCAGCCACGGGTTATTGGTCTCGAAAATATAGGTCAGCACATAACCTACGGCCAGCAACTGTACCAGCATGCGTGCATTGGCATAGATGGCGGTGCGCGCCGTTTTTGTCCACCGAAACAGGATGACGATCACGATGACGGTCGGCAGCAGACCGATCAGCAAATGATGTAGTGAAATTGTAGCCAGCTGTTGGTTCATGGTGTGCGGTTCCCACTGTCAGTACGGCGACGCAGCTGATGCACCGTAAAAAGAGCCAGCATTGATCGCTGCCACGCTGTTTGCAAAACCAGATGATCTGCGCCGTCCGTGATCAATCAAGACTGGGCTCTGCCTTGCAAAACTCTCATTCCATCAAAGCAGCATTGTCATCCACCACAAGGGACTGATGCATTCAGGCAATATCGTCAATCTGAATACAATAGCCCTGATGCTTGCGGATATTGAGCACACGATTATTGTCCAGCAGCAAGTACTGCCCTTTAATGCCGAGCAGCTTTCCTTCGATTACCGGGCATTTATCAAACCCGACGCTTGAGACCTTTTCCGGATAGGTCGTGACCGGATAATTGAAGGTATATACCAGATTATCATCGCTCAGGTAGGCGTGAAGGTGGTTATCCAGATGGGCTGTCAATGCGGTTTTTATCGCGACGAGATCGTCTTCGGCGATTTCATTTTTTAACATTCGGCGCCAGTTAGTGCGGTCGGTAAGATGTGCTTTCATCGCTACTTCCACCAATCCTGCCGTGTAGCGGTTTGGTGTCTTTGCAAACACAATGGCTTCCGTCGCTCCCTGGTCCATCCAGCGCGTCGGCACCTGGGCGCCACGGGTGATCCCGACCTTAATCGCTGAACTTTTTGCCAGATAGACAATGTGCTCTTGCAGGCAGTGGCGTCGGGCCCATTCCATATCCCGGGCTTCGCCCTCATGGGCACGGCACAGTTCGGGGCGTAAAATACATTCGCTGGCCTCTGGCGCACTGCGAAAACAGGGGTAGCAAAAACCCTGGCCAAAAGATTTGTTGATCTGGCGCTCACATTTAATGCAGTTAATGATGCCATCGAATCGCAAGGTAATATGCGTATCGATCAGCCCGTTTACATCCAGGTACTCGTCGGCAATCGGTAATTGGTATCGCACCGGTTCATCATGGTGCGTGCGCATTTTCAGAATATGCCCGGTAACGGAAGTCATCACGTAATACAACGCCTGTATAAATTCAAACTATTGCCCTGGCCGACGCCTGGCGACAGTAACTGGAGCGCATGACGGGAAGAACCCGTTCAATGCATCATGCACGACCCTTTGTGCTTAACGCTTACCCGGATAGGTTCCCATCTGCTTGGCTATGATGCCAAGCATGACCTCATCGGCACCACCGCCAATCGAGGCCAGACGCCCATCACGGTAGCGTCTTGAAATCGGCATCTCGCTCATAAAGCCCATGCCACCGAAATACTGCAGACATCCGTCTATAATTTCCCGCGTCAGCCGGCCGGATTTCAGCTTGAGCATGGACACGTGTTCAACGACATTCTCGCCCTGTGCGTAACGCCGCACGGTTTTTTCAACGAGCGCGCGAAACAGTTCAACTTCGGTTTTCATTTCAGCGAGCCGATAATGCACGGCCTGATTGTCCAGCACGGATTGACCAAAGATTTTCCGGGTGCGGGTATATTCGATGGTTTCGGCAATCGTAATCTCCAGCGGGCGCAGCGCCGCCACTGCAGCCCACATGCGTTCTTCCTGAAACTGCTCCATTTGATAGACAAACCCGCGACCTTCCTCGCCGATGCAAAAGCGTTTCGGGATGCGGACAT
>JABDLQ010000425.1 GCA_013002925.1 Gammaproteobacteria bacterium
ATTTTGGTGGGTGCGTCGGTATTTTCCCTGGTGTTTCGGGGTTTTGGTGGCGATGATGTGGTGCATCACTGGCTTGGCAGCTTGCCGGGCGGAAAAGTTGGCGCCTTGCTTGTCGTGATGTTGTTGATGTTCTTACTGGGTTTTGTTCTGGACTTTATCGAAATTGTCTTTGTTGTAGTTCCGATCGTAGGGCCAGTGCTGTTGGCCATGGGCGTTGACCCCGTCTGGCTTGGTGTCATGATTGCCGTCAATTTGCAGACGTCTTTTTTGACCCCGCCTTTTGGATTTGCGTTGTTTTATCTTCGCGGAGTGGCACCACCTGAAGTGTCGACCAGTGCAATTTACCGTGGCGTCATGCCGTTTATTGCCATCCAGGTGGTCATGCTGATGCTTCTGGCCCTGTGGCCGGAACTGGCCACCTGGTTACCACGCAAAATCTATTCCTGATTAGCCTTCCTGAAATCGCCCCACGCCAAAGCCAGCTTCTGGATCCAGGAGCACCCCAAGGGCATTTGCTCGCCCGGCCTTCGGCCGTTCTGGCTGCACGGCTTCCAGCCGCGATTGAATTACGGGAGCGTTTTGAATTATCGGAGCAGACCAATCGCGCCTGGAAGGCGCTCCTACCGCAATGGTACGGGTTCTCAGCGCGCTCGATAGTACGCTTCTTCCGAGATGTTATGCCAGGGCTTAACTGTGCTGAAGAAGTTTTTGTACGAGCCATAAATCTCACCAAAATCACTATCCGCGGCTGCCATTTCATCCAGCATTTCCAGCGATATTTCCTTCAGGCGCGTCATCACATCAGCGGGAAACTCACGCAGTTCTACCCCGTGTTTTTCCACCAATGTCTTCAGATCACGCGGATTCATGTAGGTATACTCAGCCAGCATTTTGAGCGATGTGGAATCGCAGGCAATGCGCACGAGGGTTTGCAAGTCGTCGGGCAGTTCGTTGAAAGTATCCTTGTTTATGATGCATTCAAGGGCAGCATTTGGCTCATGCCAGCCAGGGTAATAGTAATAACGGGCCGCCTTATAAAATCCAAAAGAGAGGTCATTACCAGGGCCGACCCATTCGGTGGCGTCAATGTCGCCGGTCTGAAGTGCGGTAAATATTTCGCCGCCGGGACGATTAACCGGAACACCACCGGCGCGCTTGAAAACTTCTCCGCCAAGCCCCGGTATGCGCATTTTCAGGCCCTTGATGTCATCGATTGAATTTATTTCCCGATTGAACCATCCCCCCATCTGCACCCCGGAGTGACCGGCGATGAAAGGCACAAGATTAAAACGCGCGTACAGTTTCTGATACAGTTCGTGACCACCGCCGAAGTTCATCCATGCGCTTTGCTCCAGCGCATTCATGCCAAACGGAACTGCGCCAAAAAGTTGGGTCGCTGCGGATTTCCCCTTCCAGTAATAAGGGCCGGTATGGCCCAGTTGCGCGGCACCACTGGCAACCGCATCAAAGACTTCAAGGGCCGGCACGAGCTCTCCCGCGGCATAGACTTTGACTTTGATCCGGCCACCGGTCGCAGCTTCGATGGAACGCGCCAGATAGTCAGCACCGGTCCCGAGTCCGGGAAACAGGGGAGGCCAGGAGGTCACCATGTTCCATTTCCAGGTTTGTCCATCGCCACCTGAGTCACAGTTTGCTGTCGATTCCGACTGCGCACAGCCGGCAAGACCAGTCGCCAGGCCACCAAGTCCCACGCCTGCTACAAAATCGCGTCTTTTCATCATTATTGTCCTGAACGTCGTGAATGATGCGTATTATTAACTAAAGCAGCGACATTTGCGCGGTCGGAGTGGGATCAAAACCGGAGTAAATACATCCCACATGGACGTTTATTAAACGTTAATTCGTCTTTAAAATCCCACTATTAAAAATATTGAGTAATATTCCCAGAAAAATCTGAAATATATTGAAAAGTGGGATACAGGAGCACGAGTTTGTGGTTGTTTACCAGCGCGCATAAAAAACCCCAGCCATACGACTGGGGTTCAAGGCCATCCTGGCGATAGGCGATTGAGTAACCAAATGGGAACGCACATCCATGTCGCATCCTGCGTCTTGTGAAATCCGTGTCCCGTTCCCACTGAAGGCTGTTCAGGACCTTCAACAAGTATTATGGTCCCCTCGCGAACGGATTGAATTCGGCAGGCCGATACAAACGAAGTAGGATTATTCCTACACGCATTCGGGTCGCCACGGAGAGAGGAATGATCGGACTAATTCAACGAGTCACCAGTGCTTCTGTAACAGTGGACGGCAAACGTATTGCTCACATAAACAGAGGCTTACTGGCACTCATCGGCGTTGAAAAGCATGACACCACGGACCAGGCAAGGCGTCTGGCGGAGCGCATTTGCGGCTATCGCGTATTTGCAGACGGCAACACCAAAATGAATTTGTGCCTGAAAGACATCGCTGGCGGCCTGTTGATGGTGCCGCAATTCACGCTGGCGGCCAATACACAAAAAGGGATGCGCCCGAGTTTTTCGTCAGCAGCGAGCCCCGAGCACGGCAAGCGGCTGTACGATTATTGTGTGGATGAAGCAAGACGCACGGTATCAGACGTGGAAACCGGCCTATTTGGCGCTGATATGCAGATTGCGCTAATTAACGATGGCCCCGTCACTTTCTGGCTACGCGCAACGGCTCAATCCGACCTTTCAGGTGCCCCGTCACATGTCTGAGCAGGCATCTTGGTATAATAAGGACTGCTCGACCAACCAGAGCGTTTATCGACCATCGGAGAAAATGTATGTTTAGCGGTATGACCCCGGGCAGCTTGCTCCTGATTTTGCTGATTGTGGTGCTGGTATTTGGCACCAAAAAGTTAAAAAGCCTTGGCTCTGATGTCGGTGGTGCAGTCAAAGGATTTCGCAAGGCCATGAATGACGATGACAAGAATGCGGATGCTGCGCAGCTAACCGATGACAGCGGAGCTGACGATGCTGTGAAGCAAAGCTCCCAGTCGTCTCAACATCAGTAGGCGGGTATTCAGCGCCCATGTTTGATGTCGGTTTTTCTGAAATCCTGCTCCTGGCAGTGCTGGGCCTGTTGATTCTGGGTCCTGAGCGATTGCCCGCAGTGGCAAAAACCCTGGGTGGGTGGGTCCGCCGTGGGCGCCTTATGGCCCGGGAGTTTCAGCAGGAACTTGAAAGAGAAGTCGATATGCAGGGCCTGCGTGAATTGCAGCACGATTTTGAAGATGCATCCCGCCCATTAAAAGAGGCGGCCAACACCCTGGATGAAGGGCGCTCCATTCTGGATAAAAGCCTGAGCTCCGAATGGGATCCGATGGAGAAGCCCAAACCGCAGTCTTCAACGGATGTCACGGCATCGAGTGGCTCTGAAACGCATGCCAAAGGCCCCAGCAAGACTGCAGATGGATAGCAACCACAAGCCCGCTACCGACGAACCGCAAACACTGGTCTTTCATTTGATGGAGTTGCGCAGCATGTTGTTGCGCGTCTTTTTAGCAGTGTTTGGCGTCTTCATCGTGCTGATGCCCTTTGGCAGAACCTTGTTTACCTGGGTTTCGCAGCCACTGGTGGAGCAGTTATCGCCGGGGGCAACCATGGTCGCGATCGATGTTATTTCGCCATTTTTGACGCCCTTCAAGTTATCTTTTTTTACGGCACTGTTTGTCACCATGCCGTATATTTTGTACCAGTTTTGGGGGTTTGTTGCCCCTGGTCTTTACCAGCGGGAAAAAAGAACAGCGGTGCCGCTGTTGATCACCAGTATCATATTGTTTTACGCGGGTATCGCGTTTGTTTATTTTGTGGTGTTTCCGCTGCTGTTTGCATTTATCGTCAACTACGCCCCTGAAACTGTCGCAGTGACCACCGATATCACCCGTTTTTTCGATTTTATGATCATGTTGTGTCTGACGTTTGGACTGGCATTTGAAGTTCCGATTGCCATCGTCATTCTCGTTTGGATGGGCATTACAACGCCGGACAAGCTGGCTGCGAAAAGGCCCTTTGTGCTGATTGGCGCATTCGTGCTGGGTATGTTTTTGACACCGCCCGATGTCATTTCACAGATACTGCTGGCAATACCAATGTACATTTTGTACGAGTTCGGTTTGTTTATGGCGCGACGCATGCCATTACAACAGGATTCACTGGCGCCGGGCGACACCCCAAACTAACACTGGCGGCCAGGTCCTGGCCGCCAGTGTTAGTTTAGAAATATCGGCTTCTACTTAAACACGCTGTCGCCGGGTTTTATCAACACCTCGTTCAGAGACAGCGGTAGTTTTGAGATGATCGCGTCTTCGGCCGCCAATTCCGGTTTTGGTGAGTTATAGGTGATAGGCGACGGCGTAGCGCTCTCAAGTGCAGCTTTCAGACCGCTGGCATCCTTGGCGATAAAGACAAACTGAATATTGTCACTTTGCAGGTGTTTTTCGATCACCCGATTGACATCGGCGAGCGTAAGTTTTGCCAGTCCCTC
>JABDLQ010000161.1 GCA_013002925.1 Gammaproteobacteria bacterium
ACAAACTGAATATTGTCACTTTGCAGGTGTTTTTCGATCACCCGATTGACATCGGCGAGCGTAAGTTTTGCCAGTCCCTCGCGCACATAGTCAGTAAATGTATCGATGCCGTAGTAGTCGCTGTCTACCGCATAACCCAATTGGCGGGACTGCGACTTGACCAGCAGGCTGACAAATTTATTCAGGTAATTGCGGGTCGCGGCAAAATTCTCTGCGGTCATGCCATTATCCAGAAGCTTCTGCAGCTCAAACATGGCGACGCGAGTCGCAAAATGTGCATCATTGTTGGAACGCAACGGGCGAATCCAGACCTGGAATATCTGCTGCTGACGACCCAGGTTGGCATTCGGATGGAACTGGAACATGCCGTTTGGAAAATACTCAATGTAGGCGTAATCACCATAGTTCATGCCGCGGGTTTCGCGAATTCTCTGGTACAGATAACTGTTGAAGCTGCGGTGTTCACCAAGCCATGAGCGCACCAGCCACAGGGCAACCCAGTCCGGATCACCGCGGCGTACATCAATTGGAAAACCAAATGAGACGGCCACCGCCTGCGTGTCTTTTTCGATAATCACTGCCTTACGGCCAGCCGGTGGCGGCGCCTGGCTGATCGTGACGCGATTGGTTTGCCCCGGGGGCAACAGGGCCAGGTCGCGTTGCAACTGGCTCAGAAACCGTGGGCTGTAACCACCGGATAAACCCACCCGTAAATTGGCACTGGAAAAATGTGTGGCGTAAAACCGCCTGACATCGGCAAGCGTAATGTTCTCCAGGTCGGCACTGTGACCCCCATTGAAACTGCCATACGGATGCTCCGGGCCATACAGCGTTTGATAGAGCATTTCTTTGCCCAGTTCCTCGTCATTATTTCCTACCAGATCAGTACGCACAGCATTGATGGCCCGGGTTTTTATGCGCTTGAAGTCTTCTTCGTTCCAACCCGGTGTCAGTAACGCGCTGCGTATCAGTGTGTACCATATAGCCAGATTGTCTTTGTGCACACTCCCGGAAAGTGTCAGCATTTCTTTGTCAACCTGGGCGCGAAAATCCGCCGCAATGGGATACATGGCGCGGTTGATTTCTTCAAATGAAAAATCGCGAGAGCCCGCATCGGTGATCATGGCAGCCGTCAATGCGGCCAGTCCTTTTTTACCAGGGGGATCAAAAGCCGCGCCGGTGTTAAACACCAGGGCAAGATCAACCAGCGGTGAGGAGGCCGATGGGCGTAACACGTAAGTGGCCTGATTTTCGGTTCTGGGCAGATCTCCTGCACTCCAGTTCTTAATCCTTTGCGCCAGCAGCTGAGCATCGCGGTTATCCGCCGGGGCCGTCGACGTACGCGCCATAACGAGCTTCTCGATAGAGAAGTCCTGAACATACCCTGCCATGGCGGGAGAATGTGCCAATGTGACCACAATACGGCCGCTATCGGTAAAATACTTGTTGGCGTAATTGCGCACATCTTCCGGTGTTACCGCAGCATACTGATCGTAGGCGCGGTTGATCACTTCCGGATCGTTGTCAAACTGCATGTAGGCTGCCAGCAGATCACCGATGCTCTCGGAATTATCCATGCCGCCAACAAACGAGTAACGCAGACGTGATTTCGTGTCCTCGAGCCTGTGTGCAGCAATCAATGAGGTCCGCGCTTGTGCCAGAGTATCGGCAATTGCATCCCGCACCGCGTTGGCATTGCCCGGGTCCGTTAACCGTGCACCGATCATGAGCAAGTTAGGGTCCTTGCGATCGGGAAAATAGGGGAAAAAGTTGTCAACCAGGCGCTCTTTAACCACCAGTTTTTGATAAAGGTCTGAAGATTCGGACAGATACAGTGAGCTCAAAATGTCCATTGTTGGCATATCTTTCTGATCAGGATCAAAGCGGGGCCCTCGAAATCCCATCACAAACCAGGGCTGCGTGGCAGATTCCCAGGCGATATGTTCGTAAAGTGGTCCGGAGGGCGCCGGTTCCACCGGTATAGCGCTCTCATAGGAGCCGCGCTGCCAGCTGCCAAAGTACTTTTTGACCAGTTGCAGTGTCGCTTGAGGGTCAACATCACCAACCAGTATCACCGCTGACTTTTCAGGGCGATACCAGCGGTCAAAAAAGGTTTTCGAGTACGCCATTTGATTGGGCATGTCCTCGATGTCTTTTAGAAAACCCATCGTCGTGTGGCCATACGTGTGGACATCGAAGCTGGCATCCCGCATCACTTCAAAAATTTTGCTAACCGGGTTGGATGAGTTTTTCAGATATTCACCTTTGACCGCGAGCGCTTCTGTACGAAATTCCTCTTCGGTATAAGAGAGGTTCTGAAATCGGTCGGCTTCCAGTTCCAGAATTTTTTCAAGATCCGGTTTGGTGAAGGTGATGTGATAATTGGTGTAGTCGTCGGTGGTGTAAGCGTTTTGATCGGCGCCGGCATTTTTCAAAATGCTGCTGTATTGTTCTGCCGTGTAGTTTTCAGTGCCACGAAACATCATATGTTCAAAAAAATGCGCGAATCCCGACTTGCCGGGTTCAACTTCGTTCCGGGAGCCGGTCTGTACCGGGATCTGCAGATTAACAATGTCCGGATAATCGGTCTTGACGATCATGACCGTCAGCCCGTTATCCAGTTTCTCGAGCAGGTACGGCATCTGAAAAATTCGATTATCATTTTTACCAGCCGCCATGGCCTTGTTGTCTGCGGTAGTGGGCGCTGTGCCGGGCTCCTGCGGCACGCCACCGCAGGCCCACAGAAATAGTGCAACCAGTGCAACCATCATCATTCGTGCCCGGACCAAATCCCCGATAGTGCTGTGCATACCAATCCCCTTGTTATTTAATGGTGTCCGCCTGAGTTGACCGCCGCCCGCCGGCGGAGTTCGTTGTACCCCAATGAATCGCTGCATGCATATGCACCGCAGTTCAGACGACGGACCTGCGAAGTCAGAAAGTGGGCCAGTATATAAAGTGTGCGCTGTCGCGACAATCAGCATTTTGCGGTGCAACATATTTGACTCGGGCTTTTAAAGCCCGTAAACCATAAACCCGGTACGTAAACCGTTTACAATGCACAGACCGCGAGCACTTCGGCTGCCCATTAGAAAAACCAATGCACCGATGGTGCGGCAGTGCTGACCCACAATTTGTAATGCAGAGGCTTTATCTATGGAATCTACCGTCATTGCCCCGGGCGCTGCGCAGCGCGACGATGAACTCTTCGGTCATCCACGCGGGCTGTATGTGTGCTTCACCACCGAATTGTGGGAGCGTTTTTCCTTCTATGGCATGAAGTATCTGCTGCTGTTGTACCTCACCAAGTACCACCTGTTTTCAGATGCCGCTGGCCTGGATGTGCTCGGTGCCTACGCAGGTCTGGTCTATGCCCTGCCTGTGATCGGCGGACTCATCGCCGACCGCTATCTGGGTATGCGCAAGGCGGTCGTGTTTGGCGGCACGCTGCTGTCGTTAGGTCATATACTGATGGCTGTAGAAGGCCACGCCGCCGTATCCTATGCCGCCGGTCACGTTCTGACAGAAAACCTGACATTGGCCAGCGGCGCCGTGCTGTCTGCAGGCACGACGCTGACCGAAGCGATAACGTACCGCGACACGGCTGCACTCAAAGTGTTTTATATGGCGCTGGCGCTGATCGTCTGTGGAGTCGGATTTCTCAAGCCCAATATTTCGACGATTGTCGGCAAATTGTATTCTGAAAATGACCCGCGTCGGGATAGCGGTTTTACGATTTTCTACATGGGGATCAACATCGGCTCGTTTGTTGCAACATTACTGTGTGGCTGGCTGGGTGAGACGTATGGTTGGAAGTACGGCTTTGGTGCCGCCGGAATTGGCATGATCATTGGCCTGATCACCTTTCTGAAAGGGCAGAAATATCTGCATGGTCACGCCGAGCCTGCCGAGCCAATGCGCTTGAAAGAAAATTTCTTTGCCGGAATTAACAAGGAATGGGCGATTTACCTGCTGACCATACCGGCGCTATTTGTATGCTGGCTGCTGGTGCAAAAAGAGCCGGTAGTGCATATCACCCAGAATGTGTTTTTGATTTTTGCCATTGTTGGTCTGGTGTTGTACGCGATGCTCGATGGCACGCAAAAAGCCAAACACGGTGTGGCCTATGGTTTTGCTGCCGTAACTACGGTGTTTCTGCTGCTGGCAGTCATGTTTAATCTCCATGTGTTTACAGTATCCGACAGCGTCGCGGAGTATTCGCTGTGGGGCAGCATTGCCTTACTGGTAGCATTTGTGGTGCTCGGATTTGTCAAATACAATTCGGTGGAATACGGGCGTACCGTTGCCCTGATGATTCTGATTATCTCGACAATTGTGTTCTGGGCCCTGTTTGAGCAGTCCGCGGGCTCGATGACACTGTATGCCGATCGGGTGCTGGATCGCTCGTTTGGAGACGGTGAAATTCGCGCCAGCCAATTCGGTTCACTCAATGCCGGATTCATCATGCTGCTGGCCGTACCGTTTGCCATGCTCTGGGTATGGTTAGCGAAGCGGAACCTGGAGCCATCTACGCCGGCAAAATTTGCCATTGGAATTATCCAGGTTGGCCTTGGGTTTGGCATGCTGGTCTATGGCGCTGAACATCCCAACGAGGCGGGCAAAGTAGCCGCGATCTGGTTGGTGTTAGCC
>JABDLQ010000192.1 GCA_013002925.1 Gammaproteobacteria bacterium
ATCGTGCCCAGCGTAGACCAGTTGGTCAGCCCACAACATGGCCGCTTCATGGCTCATGCGCCCATTCGCATCTTAGCCTGATGTCAGGGCATAATTGGCGTCCTGTAGCCAGGTGATATCAAGGACATCATCGTAGATGAGGCCATTCCCGCGATCGTGCAAAGCCGCGGTTGTGCTGACTGAGAGCATCGCCAGGCAAAGTGCCGGCAGAAATAAAACCCTGAACATGAGAGGCTCCGCGTTTGGTTAGTTGATGTACTCACGGTGCCATTTGGGAGCTGGATCATTGATCCCTGCAATCCCTCAAACTCAGTAGTAAAAATCCTCATGCGCAATCAAATCGTCATAAAAAGTCCAAATTTATATATTATGTAAAACTGTGCAGGGGTAAATCGTTGACGATGTAAACGCCGAAGTCTAGGATATAGTATGGAATTATGACAAAGGGCGATGGGTCTCGGCGATAGCGTACACGCGACCGGGGGTTACCAGGGGGCATCAAAATGAAATTCAAAATTACCAGCATTTTACTCTGCGGACTGTTTGCAGTATCTGCACACAGCTCAGTATTTAATCTGACGTCCACGCTCGATGGTACACAGTCAGGAACAGGGAGCCCCGGTAGCGGTTCTGCAACGATGTCGTATGATGATGTCACCAACCTGTTCTCCTGGAACATCGCGTGGAGTGGCCTGACCGGGACCGCAACCGTCATGCACTTTCACGGCCCAGCCGCTCCCGGCATGAACGCTGGTGTCCAGGTGGATTTTGGGAGCATAAGCGGTACTTCCAGTCCTTCTGTCGGCTCTACCACCATCAGCGCGGGGCAAGCGGCCGATTTACTGGCCGGATTGTGGTACATCAACATTCATTCGACCGCTTTTCTACCAGGTGAAATTCGCGGTCAGGTTACTGCCATACCGTTACCTGGTGCCGCCTGGTTGCTGTTATCCGCGCTGAGTGGTCTGGGACTCTGGCGTCGCAGGACCTGACTTATGTTTGTAATGGGATGACGGAAGCGTTCTGCTCTTTTTGTTGCCGCATCTGATTGACCCACTAAAGTTTTCCCCCAGCCAATTTATGCCGACTACCTTTCAGGTCAGCCGGCATTTTTTTATGCCGTGGCCAGTTGATCAGCGCTCCCATACTTTTCAGTCGCCGTGCCCGCCAGGTGCAGGAACATATCAATCCCTTGTACGTATCGCATCCTGATTGTCATAACGAAATAACACGAATTATTTTTGCGTCCAACAAGACATAACGTGACGCACGTTGTTTACAACTCCTGACATTCCTTGCTAGTGTCTGAAGTGCACGCTAACGGGATAATAAAAATGAATAAGTACCCTGCGGTCATCAGTGCTGTTGTGGCTTTATTGCTACTGAACAGCAACGCTTCGCAAGCCGCGATCGTTAACTTTAACGTTGTAACCACGGTATCTCTTGTCGAAGGGAGTTACGTCGGCGATGTTGCGCCCGGACAAACCATCACCGGTGCGTTTACGGTAGACAACCACACTGCTAATGCCGGTGCAGGATCAGACCCCGACCCATCGTATGAACCAGGCCACGAGTATTCGTCGTTCTGGGAGTTTCCCGGCGCCGCTTATTCGGTAAGTCTGTTTAATAACGATCTGGGCAGCGGGTTTGCCAATTCAGCGCCGCCTGCGATCGTGGTCAATAACAACCTGAACATTACGACCGAACAAACAGGTGGGCTGATTGCCGACGGAGTGTATGACTGGATCGAAATTCTCGGCTCGACTACAAGCGACTACTGTCCGGCGGCGGGCGGTGCCTGCATGCCAGCCAATGGGGAAGAATGGAGCCTCGCGATATTTGCGAACATCGACTGGATTTCCGGTGATGCAATTATTCCCGCTGGACTTCCAGCAGCCTATACTGCGTTTTTGATTGGACTGGAATTTGACGAATTGGGCAATGAAACTGGTTTGGTGATTGCACCGGTCGATACACTGGCCATGAACCCTGTACCCGTACCGGCGTCAGTCTGGTTTCTTGCCTCCGCACTCTTTTTGCTGGGGACAGTCCGGCGTCGCGACTGACGAATGTTTACATGGGCTTGCACACTTTCATGAGACCAATTCTCCGGCCCAGGCAATCAAGCAGCACCGGATGTTACTGGTTACCAGACATACGCTCGAACCAGGGCCGCGCCAAGCAAACGTCGATTTGAAAAATGGCCGCGACAGCGCGGTAACATCCTGCTTTCAGACGTTGGGCAGGCAAGGGCTGGGAGCTTCTGATGCCAGCTGTGGCCAGACAAACGTAGCCGCTGCTTTTATATCAACTGCTTTTTGTTGTGCCGGTCCCTCTTAAGCGCCTATTTACAGGTGACGGGTCAATCTGCCGTAATTGTAAGCGACGACCCGCGCTGCGGCCGTTGCCGGCCGAGATTTCGTGCGGCTTCATCCGGGCGATAATCAAGTTTCGCGATGGCTTTTGCAACGCGCTCCCGTGTTGATGCGCGAACATGTGGCTCGTTGTTAACCACGCGCGATACGGTTTTTATTGACACACCTGCCAGGTGTGCAACATCAAATATGTTAGCTTTTTGCATGAGTGAAACCATCTCCATTTTCAAAGTGTTGGCAAACCACAGGTCATCGATTGATCATCGAGATATGCCCCGAAAACCAGGGCATGTTGCGTTTTACCGGTTGAACGAAACCGGTTTTCCAGTGCCCGGCTAATTTTTTCGTCTGCAATTACCGTCGTTGTGGAAAAACGCAGCAATCGAACTCGCCCCACCCGAACCAAAGTTGAATGCATCACGAGTATGTTCGGTTTTTCTGCTCATTGTTCAACCTCAAGCTGCGTTCAACTTCCAGCTGCGTTCAACCTACAGCTGCGAATCTTCTCGGCACGCCATGTGATATTCGTTTGCTCGATGCTCTTACTTTAGACAGACATTCCGGACCGCTCAAACGAAAAGAACTCACCTCTGCGGTGAATAAAATTCAGGCTAACTGGTGTGAACTTTTGCAACCTGGTTCGCAGGAAGTGACATGGTCAAAAAAATGGTGCGAGTCACTCGTGACACGGAGGTAGAGTACCTCGCACCGGGGAAAATATCTGGTTGCAATCCTGGTTGATCACCGCAGGCTGGCGATGTGTTCACTCAACTCAGTCGGCAGACGCTGGTCGAGATCTTCAATCAGTTGCTCGACAAACTCGGTCGTTAACTGATCCGAGATGTCCTCCGCACTCAATTGATACGGATCCTGGGATGCGCTGGTTTGTGTCGCAATCGCGGTAACGCTATAAAACTCGCCTGCTGCAGCGTTGTTGAATAAGCCACCGGCCAGGAACGACAAGGCCACCAGTCCGGCAACACGTAAAGTAAAATTCGATTTGCTAGTTATCATGTTATTACCCTCCTTGGGTTGTTCATGCTCAGTAGCAATTTGCATGCCAACCCGAGTTAACGAATAAAAACAATGGTTTATGCAATTGACCTCACACTATGTAATAACGAAATATCGTGAAATACGAAATACCGGGTTTTAATTTACGAAAATTCGTATATAGTGCCGCGCATGACTACAAATACAGCAAATCGGGCCGCCCTGGAGCGCTATCAATGGTTTTTTCGCGAAGGCAGCCACCTCGTTACAGCCACGGACAAAACCGGCCGTTTTTATGACGTGAGCACTGCTTTTGCGACCCGTCTTGGACGCACACGTGAAGAGCTGCTCACGATGTCGCACAAAGACATTGCATCGCCAGCCACGCTGAAACAACTTGAAAATGAGTGGTTGCCGTGCCTGAAAAAAAATCAGCGCTTGCAGGATATTCCGATTGAGTACGTGACACCGAACGGTGAATGCATCAAGTTCGTGGCCGACACTGTGAGTGGTCAAACGGACAGCGATGGAGAATTTGTCTGCCTGAGCTATTACCGTGAGATTGATGACTGGGACCGCATCAGCCACCGTTTTCAATCGCTTTATCGAGCCGCACCAGCGATGCTGCATACCCTCGACATGCAGGCCCGTATTATTGAAGTAAGCGATCGCTGGTTGTTTAAACTTGGCTATACCCGCGCGGAAGTTATTGGTCGCAGCATCGCTGATTTTTATACCAGCACAGTGAAAAAAGATCTCGAAGGCGGACAGCTGACCCTGCTGACGTTTGCAGAAGAATACTCCAATCATCCGCGCGAAATGGTCACTAAATCCGGAGAAGTCCTTGAAGTGCTGGTGTCCGCGGCCCAGGTGCAAAACCGCCGCGGTGAAGTCATTCGCTTGCAGGTGGCTATCAAGGATGTCACTGATCGTAACAAGGCCTTAAATGATCTGCAGGCCGCCTTTAGCGAAAACGCCCGGCTGCGCAAAGAACTCGAGCAGGAACGGGACTATCTGCGCGAGACGGTCAATGTGTCGATGAATTACGGCAAAATCGTCGGTAACAGCGAAGCGCTGAAAACCATGATGTCACGCATCGATGCCGTCGCACACACCACTGCCAACGTCATGATCGTCGGCGAGTCGGGCACCGGCAAAGAACTGGTATCGCACGCCATCCATTCTCGCAGCGCGCGCAAAGACAAACCGCTGGTGACCGTCAACTGCGCGTCGATTCCACGTGAACTGTTTGAAAGCGAATTCTTTGGTCATGTGCGCGGCGCATTTACCGGTGCCACCCGTGATCGCGTCGGCCGCTTTCAACTTGCCAATGGGGGTACGATTTTTCTCGATGAAGTGGGCGAAATTCCACTCGAATTGCAGGGCAAGTTGTTGCGTGTTCTGCAGGAACAACAATTTGAGCGCGTAGGCGACGATGAGACGCTCAATATCGATGTACGCATCATTGCCGCGACCAATCGTCACCTCGAAAAAGAGGTCGCAGAAGGACGTTTTCGTGAAGATCTGTTTTATCGTCTGAATGTCTTTCCCATTGAAGTGCCGCCTTTACGCATGCGCGGCGATGACGTCATTCAGATCGCTGCACATCTGGTCACAACTATTTGTGCAGATCTGGGGCGTAAAATTATTCCTTTGACTGAACGCGATATTCGCGCGTTGCGGGGATACGACTGGCCAGGCAACGTACGGGAGCTGCGCAACGTGCTGGAGCGCGCCATCATTTTGTCGGTCGATGAGCGCTTGCGTTTGTCATTACCACGCCGCGACGAACCGCCGCTGCAGAACAATCCACAGCCGCAACATCACAACGACTATCTGACAGACGATGAAATCAAAGCATTTCTCAAACAAAACACAATAGCAGCACTCAAGGCTGCCAACTGGAAAGTTTCGGGCACAGACGGTGCAGCGGAATTGTTGGGAATCAAGCCGACGACGCTGTCGGACCGGATTCGTGCCTACAGGATTCAGCGGCCGCCCCGCCGACGCGGCCGCCCCAGCCCCGCTGCCTAGGAATTATGCTGGTCGGCGGGTGGTGCAACCATCATGCGGTCCCGACCCGCATCTTTGGCTGCCCGTAAGGCAGCCTCGGTAGCTGTTAGCAGATCGTTGACTGCAATGTCAGGACCGGGTTGCATTGTCGACATACCGATGCTGATCGTTAATTTGTCTTCCGGTGTCGGCAACTGGCACGCATGCATGGCAGCCAGCAAGCGCTCACCATAGACGGAAGCCTGGTCGGGGTCCCGGCCTGCATCCAGTATGACAAACTCCTCGCCGCCGTAGCGGGCCACGAAGTCAGTCGCACGCCGAAAATTGTCCTCGAGGACGCGCGCCACACTTTGCAGGCACGCGTCTCCGATTGCGTGACCATACTTTTCATTGACTGCCTTGAAGCGGTCGATATCTATCATGTAAAGAGTCAGATAGGCTCCATCCCGTGCAGCACGGCGCCATTCGCGGTCGAGACAATCATCAAACGTGCGCCGATTGATGAGGTCTGTAAGCTCGTCGCAGCGCGCCATCAACTCAAGCTGGGCGTTAAGACGCTGAACTTTGCGCTCGCGTTCGAGCAGCTGCTGCTGTAGACGTACCTGGCTGGTGACATCCTTCTGGATGCCGATATAGTGAGTCAGAGCGCCCTCGGTATCGTGCACCGGGATCACGCGCAGTTCGTTGTAGAACAACGTACCGTCACGTCGATAGTTACGTAACGTCGCAACACAATCTGTGCCCCGCGCAAACGCCCGGCGCAGTTTATCGATCTCAGGCTGCGACCGGTCATCACCTTGCAGTACGCGACAGTTCTTTCCAAGGATGTCCTCAGACTTGTAACCGGTGATGCTTTCGAACGCACCATTAACGAACACCAGTGGCATGTCTGGTTGCTGCATATCTGAGATCGACACGCCGTCCTGCACCGCATCAACAACCTGGCTGATCAGTACATTGTCAAGCACAGCCGGTGCCACCAGAGGTGCCTCGGCATTATTCGCTCCCGTCATTGTCAGTAATTCTGATACTGCCATCGCGTGCATTCCATGAGTGCTCAGGATTGATCTACTTGCGACAGTAACGGGAAATAATATACCCAACCCGGACGTTGATCACGTTTTTACCGTCGATACTGCGCCGACACACCAACACGGGTTAACACAGCGACAAAAACCGAGGTTTTACCCTAAGGGTTTTCAATGACACATGGCCCTGCCCTCAGTCCGGCTGTATTCCACGTATCGAAACCGTGTGGCGACAGCAGCACGATGTCAAGTCCAGTCACGCAGCAGCGGCCTGTTTGGAACTGGACGTATGCATCAGAAGATAATCAAATGCCGAAAGCGCAGCTTTACTACCCTCGCCCATGGCCACGATGATTTGTTTGAACGGAACAGTGGTCACGTCGCCACACGCAAATATCCCGGGTTCACTGGTTTGGCCACGCTCATTGATCACGACTTCACCGTACTGGTTTAACTCGACTACCCCGTCCAGAAAATCACTGTTGGGCACGAGTCCGATCTGGATAAATACAGCAGAGAACGATGCGTTGGTCCCCTCGCCGCTGGACCGCTCGGTGTAATCAATTCCGGTGACCTTGCCGTTGTCGGCGACAATGCGTTCGGTCGCGACGTTTTTCAATATGCGAATGTTATCCCGACGTGCTACCTGATCGATGAGCACCTGGTCAGCTTTTAGCTCAGGCATAAACTCCATCACTGTCACTGAATTTACGATACCAGCAAGATCGAGGGCGGCCTCTATACCGGAATTACCGCCGCCAATGACAGCTACATCTTTGCCTTTGAAAAAGGGTCCGTCGCAGTGCGGGCAATACGCTACGCCATTACCGATGTTCTCACGTTCGCCCGGTACCCCCAGTTCGCGCCATTTGGCCCCGGTAGCAATGATCACAGTGCGCGATTCGATAAGTTCTCCCGAGGACAGCTGCAACGTTTTGTTCTTACCCGTGCTGATCTTTTCTACACGCACATGCTCCCGGGTGGTGACTTCATACTCGCCAAGATGTGCCTGCAAGGCATTTGTTACCTCAGGTCCGGTCGTCCCTGGTACCGAAATCAGATTCTCGATAGCCATCGTGTCCTTGAGTTGACCGCCAAACCGATCACCAATCACGGTAACCGCCAGCCCTTTGCGCGCCGCGTAAATTGCCGCAGAGACTCCCGCTGGCCCTGAACCGATGACCGTCACATCCTGCGTCGGCAGTTCCGGCGCCTCCGCCTGCCCGGCGGCTTTCAGATGCGGGAACCGCTCGAGAAGCTTTTGCACCAATTGCGCGGGGTCGATCTTGCCATTGGCAAAGATTTCACCGTTCAGGTAAACGGAGGGAACACCCTGAATGTTTCTTTTCTCAATCAGCTCCGGATACAGCCCTCCGTCAATCATTTCGGTCGATATCTGAGCGTTGATGGCAGCAAACTGGTTCAATGCCTGCACTACATCGGGGCAATTGTGACAGCTCAGGCTCACAAAAACCTCGAAGTTCAGCGATGTGTCAACGCTGCCGATCAGCTTGCGGACGCTCTCGTCGATCTTAACGGGCACCCCGGAGGCGTGCAGCACGGCCAGCACGAGCGAGTTGAACTCGTGACCACCAGGGATGCCGGAAAAGCTCATGCCAGCTGGCTGGCCATCGACCTCGAGCATAAAGCTCATCGGACTGCGCAGCGCACCACCCGTATCGCGCTCCTCCAGGACCAAGCGCTCGGAAACCGAACAGAATCCTGTCAGAAAATCGAGCAGCTCGGCACGACTCGGATGGGTGCCGGTTTGCACAACCAGTGATACTGAACGTGGCATCGTGTCGGCATAGCCTCGTAAGGCCTCTAAAATTTCAGGGCTGAGCATAAAATATCTCCGAAGAGTAAAGCGGCGCATGACCAGTCAGAGTAATTGCAACGTTGTACCGCGCTTTACAACAATAGTTTTGCGGGAGTAGCAGCGTGTATTGGCCGCACGCACCGGGGAAGAATTCCGGGGCACAATGTGTGCCCCGGTACATTCAAACGCCGTGCTCCTGCTCAGATTTTGCCCACCAGGTCCAAAGATGGTGTCAGTGTCTTTTGGCCAGCTTCCCAGGCAGCGGGGCAGACTTCGCCATCGTTTTCAGCGACGTACTGAGCTGCTTTGACCTTGCGAACAATGTCTTTGGCCGAGCGGCCAATGCCCAGTGCATGCACTTCCTGCACCTGGATGATACCGTCCGGATCGGCGAGGAACGTTCCACGCAGCGCCACGCCCTCGTCTTCGATCATGACGTCGAAGCCGCGTGCGATCGCACCCGTTGGATCACCCAGCATCGGGAAGCGAATCTTGCCGATGGCGTCGCTCGAGTCGTGCCACGCTTTGTGCACAAAGTGCGAGTCGGTCGACACGGAGTAAACCTCGACGCCGAGGCGGGACAATTCATCGTACTGATTCGCCATGTCCTCAAGTTCGGTCGGGCACACAAACGTGAAGTCCGCCGGGTAAAACAGGAAAATTGACCATTTGCCTTTCACATCGTCACTGGTGATGGTCTTGAATTCACCGTTATGAAATGCCTGGGTCTTGAATTCAGGGATTGATTTGTTGATACGTGCCATGGCGAAATTTCCTCATGTTGTTAAAAAGAACAGGTGACAGACCTGAGACATGGGCAAATTATGGGCAGTTGTCATGTTCGAGTAAATCGAATATATTAGATAACGTTGTTCTGTTTTATAGATTGGTTGTAACCCTATGATTTCGCTCAAACAACTTTCATACGCTCTGGCCGTCGATCGGGAGCGGCATTTTCGCAAAGCGGCCGAAGCCTGTTCGGTATCGCAATCGGCATTAAGCACTGCTGTCGCTGAACTGGAAAACCAGCTTGGGATCCAGATCTTCGAACGCGACAACAAAAAAGTACTCGTGACACCGATCGGTGAACAGATTCTGCAAAAAGCGCAGGTTATCGGTGCCGAAGTCAGCGATTTATACCAAATGGCCAGGTTGCAAAAAACGCCATTGAGTTATCCGATGTCACTCGGCGTCATACCAACCATCGGTCCTTATCTGTTGCCCAAAGTGCTGCCCGAGGTGCGACGACAGTATCCCGATTTTGAACTCACGATCATTGAAGAGCAGTCGCACGTATTGACGGACAAAGTGCGCAGCGGCGAAATTGACACGGCAGTCCTGGCCCTTCCTTATGATGTTGACGGACTGCACGCATTCGAGTTCTGGGAGGAGGATCTTTTTTTGGTTACCTTTGCTGGCAGCCCCTACGCGGAGCTTGACTCCATCGACAGTGCCGATCTGCAGGACGCCGAACTGTTGTTGCTAAAAGATGGCCACTGCCTGCGAGATCATGCGCTCGCGGTGTGTAACAGGCAGTCGACAGACATGCGTCGCTCTTTGGCCGGCACCAGCATGTATACCCTCACGCAGATGGTCGCCGGCCACATGGGATCAACGCTGGTGCCACAGATGGCACTCGATCAATTACTCGGTGGCAGCTCGGAACTGCGGGCGGTGCGCCTGCAGGAAGCCTCTCCTCATCGCACCATCGCTTTTATTACGCGCCTGAACTATGCCGGCGTAGCAAATATTGAACTGCTCAAGAAACTGTTTCGCCAGGAGCTGAAAAAATCGGTCAACGTCTCCGCAAGATCCTTGGCAGAACGCTGACAGTGCTTAGGCCACGGCTCCCGCGGCATGACCGGAAGCCCAGGCCCACTGAAAATTAAACCCGCCCAGGTGCCCGGTTACATCGACGGCTTCACCGATAAAATAAAGCCCGGGATGCTTTCGGACTTCCATTGTTTGCGATGAAAGCTCACTGGTGTCGACCCCACCCAGGGTCACTTCCGCGGTACGATACCCTTCCGTTGCTGCAGGACGCAGTAACCAGTGTTGCAGCTCAAAAGCAAGGCGACGCAGTGCCTCGTCCGGAATTCCGGCAAGTGCAGTATCGGCAAAATCCGCCCACATGACCGGCTGCAATGCAGTAACCAGCGCCTTTGGTAACCGCTCTGCCAGCACCGTCCGCAGGCGCATTTTTGACCGCTTTGTTTTGGCCTCAATGAGCATTTCGGCGATGTCGGTACCGGGTAACAGGTTTACGCTGATCTGGGCACCGGGCTGCCAGTAACTGGAGATCTGCAGCGCTGCCGGACCACTGAGCCCCCGATGTGTGAACAAGATATTTTCATCAAATGTCGTATCCCGGGCGGTCAGACCGACAGGCACACTCACCCCGGACAGTGCGGAAGTAAACTCCTGCATGGCGCCGGTAAATGTAAACGGCACCAGTCCGGCCCGGGTATCCAGCACATTGAGATTAAATTGTCGTGCCAGGCGATAAGCGAAGTCGGAGGCCCCCATTTTTGGAATCGATAAGCCACCGGTGGCCACCACCAGTGACGGTGCATTGAAGGTGCCCTTGTCGGTGGTGATGTGATAACCCTGCTGCTGCATGACTTCATGAACATCGCACCGGGTCAGAATATCGACGCCGGCAGCTTTGCATTCAGCGCTGAGCATGGCCACGATGTCTTTGGACGAACGATCACAAAAAAGCTGGCCGGCAGTTTTTTCATGGTAGGGAATGGCATGCTGTTCAACCAGCTCAACAAACTCCCACTGTGTATAGCGTTGCAGAGCCGATATACAAAAGTGGGGATTGGCCGATAAAAAGCATGCCGGTTCGCAGTACAGATTGGTGAAGTTGCAGCGACCACCCCCTGACATCAGGATCTTTTTGCCAATTTTGTTAGAGCCCTCCAGCACCACAACCCGGCGACCGCGCTGGCCTGCAGTGATGGCGCACATCAGACCAGCGGCGCCACCGCCAATAATCACCACGTCGTACTTTTTCATGGCTGCAATATAACAGCCCGTCAGGGACCCATGGCAATGAATTGCACTCGCGCAATTCATCGCACTTGCACAAGCCAACGTAATGGCTGCCAATGTTACCTGGCATCTACATTGCGCATTGGCCATGCTCCTTTACACGATCGCAATTTTGGAAACGCCAGTACCATGACGAAACATCCTGCAAAGAGCAGGTCCTGCTGCAGCGATGATGTGCTGGTGATTGCCATTCATCAATCCGGGACTTCGCATAGATCCGTTCACCGTGGCGTGCGATTCAATGATGGTTGCGCAATTAGCACAGAACCGCGCAAAACAATTGCGCAATGTTCAGGCGCAGCAGTCTATACTCGCCTACCATGTCGACCTCTTTCTCATTCGCAGACCTCGGTCTGAAGCCGGAGCTGCACAGCAACCTTGCAGACCTTGGCTATACCCGGATGACACTGGTGCAGGCGCGAACCCTGCCAACGATGCTTGACGGCAAGGATGTGCTGGCGCAGGCCAGGACGGGCAGCGGCAAAACGGCCGCCTTTGGACTGGCCTTACTCAACGGCCTGGCTCCTGCCAGATTCAGGGTTCAGGCACTGGTGCTGTGTCCCACGCGGGAACTCGCCGAGCAGGTTACAGGAGAGTTACGCCGGCTCGCCCGCGCTATTGCGAACATCAAAATCCTCGCCCTGTATGGCGGCACACCCCTGGGGCCACAAATCGGTTCGCTGCGCAGCAGCCCGCATATCGTCGTTGGCACTCCAGGAAGGATACTCAAACACCTGACGATG
>JABDLQ010000208.1 GCA_013002925.1 Gammaproteobacteria bacterium
AGGGCCTCTACCTGGCGGTTATCGACTCGGGCGTGGATTGGCGCCATCCGATGTTCGGTGGCACCGGCAACAGCACGCCCTTGCCGCGTATCTCCAACGTCGCGCCGAGTCCCGACGACAACACCAAGGTAGTCTATCTTTACAGTATTGCTGATCCTGGTGATCCGACCGATGATTTTGGTCATGGTACGCTCGTCGCATCTACCGCTGCAGGGTACCGAGTTGATGGCAATACGCCGCCGAATCTCGGTTTCGGAACTGGCCCGGACGGTTTGGGCGTGGGGCCGACGCCAAATGGTGAAGTGTTCCAGGGCATGGCACCGCAGGCAAAAATCCTCGCTTACAAAGTCTGCAATATCGCCGGCACATGCACCGGTGACGTTGAACTTGCGATCGAAGATGCAGCTTCACCGTTTACGCTGATCGCGGCAGGTACGCCCGACCCTCAGTTTCTTGCCAAACCCGTTGCTGACGTAATTAATCTTTCATTGGGTTCAACGTCAGGCGATGCTGCATCCGCTAGCTCGCGTGCCACTAATAACGCCGCCCTGGCAGGCACGATTGTCGTAACCTCGGCAGGTAACTCAGGCCAGGACGATGATGATAATCTGGTACCAGGTTCAATCGGTGCACCAGGTGCCGCAACACTCGCCATCACGGTCGGTGCCAGCACGGACCCGGGGTCTGTCGGCGGCGTTGATATGCTGCTGGCGGGCGAAGTTCCCGGTGAAATATTCGCTCCTGGCGGACCGTCACCTGAAACCGGCGCTGCGTCACAAGCCAATGCGCCCGACCCCAGTGGTCCGCAAGGTCTGACTGCCTTTCCGGTTGCCGGTGGTGGGTTTGTCCCCGAAAACTCCATGTCGGCCCATTACGTATATTACGACCAGCAAACCATTGGTCTGCCGCCTCCTGTAAACCTTGAAAATCGCATGGCCTTTGTCAGAGGTACCGGCGCGTTTGCCAGCATTGCGAACCAGACTGCGACGTTTAACCCGGCAGCGATCTTTATTATCACGGATACCGAGAACGCGACTGCACTGGTTGTCGCAACCGGAGTGCCCACCTACACCATCGGCGCGGCAAAAGTGGCCCAGCTTGGCCTGACGCTGAACCCGGCACAGCATGATGTCATTTCAACCCAACCGATCCGCCTTGGTGCCGCAGTTTCTCTGAGCGCGTTTAACTCGACGATGGCCGGGTTTAGTTCACGTGGTCCAAATGATCATGCCAATGCCGGCTTTCGCGTCATCAAACCCGATGTCACCGCGCCAGGTGTCGCCGTTGCCGGTGCCGCTACTCCCGAAGGGCTACCGGATGACACCATCGGTCTTGCCGCTGCCGTGGGTTATACACAGGCCAGTGGCACCAGCTTTTCCAGCCCGATTACTGCGGGTGGCATGGTGTTGATCCGTCAGCATCTGCGCAACAATCTGGGCTACGACTCTACGGATCCTTCTGACTATGTCGAGCGCTTCGAGACTGCCACCATCGCACGGGCGATGCTGATGAACTCCGCTAGTAACCTGCGCACGGGTGACGGTATACCCAACGCCGACCCCGATCCGATTGCCTCGCTTAATGAAATGGGCGCCGGCCACATCAACATCGAGGGCGCCATTGCCGCACGCGCCATTATGGTTGCGCCGACCACCTTGTTTGATAACGGCCCCAATGAATACAATCCCCGCGTAGATCAAAGCGGTGGCAACATAGAAGTCGAGATTCCCAGTGCCAGCTTTGCGCGCGTCGCCGTGGCCAACGCACCAGGTGTTGTCGTACGTACTCATGAAGTGCGAATTCGCGATATTACCGGTCTGGGCGGTGGCATGTACGATCTTGCCTTTCAGGATAATCGCAATCTGAATGACGCGGGCTTCAACGTCATTGCAACGGGCAGCGCCAGCAGTCCTGCCGCGATCACCGAAGTACTGGTCCCGGACAACGCAGAAACCTCCTTTTATGTACGTGTCGAAGCCGACGGCACACAGATTACGACCGTCAATAAGGAATTCATGTGGTATCTCACAGCGATCCACCGCGATACCGGACAGCGGCTGCGCATCCCGCTCTACTACCGCACGATCGCCGGCAGCGACATCGATCTGGACAATGACCTGGTAAACGATGTCAACGACAATTGTCTGCATACGCCGAACACCGATCAGACCGATAGCGACAATGACGGTATTGGTGATGCCTGTGATAACTGTTCATTAGCTGGCAATCCCAACCAGTGTGACACGAACGGGGACGGCTTTGGCAACCAGTGTGACGGTGACCTGAACAACAACCTGGTAGTCAACTTTGTCGATCTCGGGATACTGAAATCCACGTTTATGGCCTCACCAGGCGACAGCAGCTGGAACGCTGATGCAGATCTTAACTGCAACGGTGTAGTTAACTTCGTAGACCTTGGGATTCTGAAGAGCAGCTTCCTGGGCACACCAGGGCCTGGCATCCAGTAAAATCAGCGGACTGTGCCGGCGATGTGTGACATCGCCGGCGCAAACCGCGAAGTTGGCGGACAGTGTCCGGCCACTTATGATCTTCTGGTGTGATGGCGCACAGTTCTGCAAATCACGAACTCACACGCAGCTTTCACTTTTTGCTTAAATGCCGGGACAGACTTGATCAAGTCACATACCGATCCCGCGCCAAGTTTCCGTGATTATAGATACGGACCACGCGCGTCCGGTCAGATAATACGCTGGTCTTATGCTGCCCGATGGCTGGTGGGTGTTTTTGCTGATTCCGGCTGGGATATTTGAATGCGATCCCGCCCGGCATTTTTGGCAGCATACAGTGCCTTGTCTGCCCGACAGATCACGCTGGCGTAGGTGACATTGTGCTCATCTAATGTCGCGATGCCTGCGCTGAACCTCACATCCAGCGGACCCGCATCGGTTTCAATTGGTTCGTCCTTAAACCAGCAGGCAATTTTTGTCGTAATGGACTCGGCTATGTCAGGTGTCGCTGTGGGCAGCAGCATCAGAAACTCCTCGCCTCCCAACCGCGCGACCACGTCTCCGATACGGGCAGCACTGCGAAGTCGTTGGGCGAATTCTTTTATGACTTCGTCCCCAACTCCGTGCCCAAAGGTATCATTGATACGTTTGAAGTGATCGATGTCAATGATAACAGCCGAAATCGGAGTGCCATTTTCGTTTGCTTCGGAGAAAATTCTTTCAGCATTGTTGTTTAAATAGTGCCGGTTAAACAATTGCGTCAACTGATCACGGTGCGCCTGGGAATGCCAGGCTTGCACCGGAGTCCAGGCCCTGACTGCCAGGAACCAGCCGGCACACATTGAAATGGCCAGTACAAGACACCCTAGCACAAGATTGTTGCGTTCTTTAGCCCGAATGTCTCGCACAAAATCATTCTCGGCGGCAAATGCACCGATCAGCCAGGTACTGCCATCTGACAGCTTCAAAGGACGGTGTGCCGATAGGTAGTCTTCCCCAGAGACAGCAAAACGAATCCGGCGATCAGTCGTGCCATCGGTTACTGCCGCCTGAATAATGCGCAGCGCCTGGCGACCGGCAATGTCAGAGACGGTATCCACGGTCAATAACTCTCGTTGCACCGGACCGTTACTGCCAATTTGGGTCGGCTCATCGACAAAAGGGGCAGCGATCAGGATGCCATCGCTGTTTGATATGAATGCTGAGCCGGACTCACCAATCTCGAGCGTGCTGAGAAACCCGGCCAACGCGTCCAGCTCCAGATCGACGCCGACGACGCCAATCAATTCTCCCTCGGTATCAAAAGCCGGTTTTGCCGCTGTTATACCAAGCCTCTGCGCTGTGAAGAAAATGTATGGATCCGTCCAGACGAAGCCATTGCTGCTGACGGCATTTTCAAACCAGGGACGAGTTCTGGGATCATAAGAATCAGCCGGATCGTAACTCGGCTCGGCGGGCGCCTCGCCCGCAGAATGCCACCACAGGCGTGCACCTGGCTCGCTGGCTGATTTGGATTTGACCCGAAAAGTTTTGTCTTTCTCCGTGCTTCGGGTGACATACAAAAACTCACCGGACAGGGTGCCAATATAAATCCCGGATATTGCGGTATGTTGATCCAGAACGTTGACGAAGTAATTTTCCAGCCGAATTTGATCATCGACTTCAATTACCCCGGAGGAAAACATTAACGCGGTTGTTTCCACCGTCTCATTCGCGCTATGAAGGAATGATCTGGTATGGGCCGCCGACTCCTTTGTGGCTGTAGCAAGAGTTCGATGCGCCTGCTGGAGCAGGACTTCTTCAGTGCCGTAATGTGATAACCCAAGAATGGTAAGGACTGTCAGCACCTGGAATAACACCAGCAGCATGATCGTCAACGCCTTGACCCTGTTCAGTGCTGGAAATTTCGTTATTGCCATGCCGCTGGCACCTGCTCCATTAGTACCACTGCCACAGTACTGGCTTCATGGAAAAGGCACTGTGTGATGTGTCACAGGAAAAGACGGTGACATACAATCTGACAATTGAACCGAGAACTGGTTAACAATAATATGGCCCAACATCCAGCCATGTTTCAGGGCCATAAGCGTGTCTGCTTTTTTACGAGAGTGTGTGGAAACATCGAATCGTCATTGCGAACCCGCAAAGCGGGTGTGGCAATCCCCGTCCGGCTTCTGTGGCATCAATAAGTTAGGGCAGCACAACGTTGGGAGATTGCCGCACGCTTCGCGCTCGCAAAGACGAAGTGATAGTTTTCACACACCCTCTTACATAAGCTGCCAGCTTTCCAATTCGCAGCTTGTCTGGTGTGACTACCCCGTCAGGCGGCGGCAGCCCCCGGGCCTCACTTTTTAGCGCTGTACGGTCTGCGACGCTCGCCGCCTCGCTCCGGTTCCACTTCAGGTGGAAAAGTGATTCAACTCGCCTGGTTCTGGTCGGCATCTCGAACCAATTCCGCAAACTCCTGTTTTGGTAGCGGCCTGGAAAACAGATAGCCCTGGTACAATTCACAGCTGTGGCGGCCAATGTAGTCAAGTTGTGCCTCCGTTTCGACACCCTCTGCGACCACTTGCAGCCCAAGACTGCGCGCCATGGCGATAACCGCGCGCAAGATTGGGGCTTCGTCTCCCGGCGCATTGATTTTCGAAACAAAAGACCGGTCGATCTTAAGTTCATCGATTGGCAAGTACTCCAGGTAACTCAATGACGAATAGCCCGTTCCGAAATCGTCCAGCGACAATCGTACTCCGAGCTTGCGAATCGTGGAAAGCGTCTCAATACATTCCTGTGCACTTTCAATCACTGAACTCTCGGTAAGTTCCAGCGTCAATCGGGATGGGTCAACACCAGCAGAACACAATGCATCGCGCACTACGCTGTAAAGCCCGCCGTCTTTTAGTTGCAGACTTGCCACATTGACGGCAACCTTCAAATGACCCCAGCCGTTCGTGCTCCATTGTGCAAGCTGCCTGCAGGCTTCATGTATGACCCAGGCACCAAATGGTACAATGCGTCCCGACTCCTCCGCCAACGGAATAAATTCGTTCGGTGCCACCAGGCCCCGGGTGGAGTGCTCCCACCGCAGCAGCGCTTCTGCGCCTTCTACCCGACCGGTAATGACGTTGACTTTTGGTTGATAGTGCAGACGTAATTCATCTTTTTCGAGCGCCTGATGAAGGTCTGCCTCGAAGCCTGCCTGTCCGGCAGTGCGTGTTTCACACTCACTTGAGTACAGTTCATAACGGTTTCGACCCAGCAATTTGGCCCGCGCAGTAGCGAGCGCAACACTGCGCAGGAGTTCTTCTACGGTTTGTGACTGCCTGGGAAACTCAAGCAAGCCAATACTTGGTGTAATGACAAGTTCCTTGCCCTCCCATGCTACCGGTTCCGAGACTGCCTCCAGCACCCTGGTGGCAACAGTCTCTGCGTTCTGTCGTCCTTTGATGTTCGGAAGCAGCACCATGAATTCGTCACCACCGTAGCGTGCGGCGCACGCATGCGTAGTGTCGGTGGGGCTCCAGCAAACCTCATCCGTCTCACGTACACAGCGCGCAATGCGGCGCGCCAGAATACGCAACAATCGATCAC
>JABDLQ010000222.1 GCA_013002925.1 Gammaproteobacteria bacterium
GCCAACCAGTTGATATCTGGCCTTGGGCCCGCAAACCCCCACGCCGCATTGCCGGTTTGTTCAAAATGGTGCAAACGCCGACCGGGCGGTATTCTATCACGACAGACCTGCCAATCGACCCGGATCGGCTGGCGGTCTGATGAACAGGAATCAGGGCACTGCACCAGGCCCGTCGTTGCAGACATGGCAGCAACCGAAGGGAGGCGTGTTTATATCACCGAACGGGTAACTGTCATGCAGGAACCGGTGTTCTGCGGCAGGAGCTGGAACGACCCTGTTTGAGGTTAATGACTGAGGGCAACACACGGGACCATGGAAGTGAAACGCATCGTTATCGTCGGCGCAGGTGCCGTGGGCGGCAGTATTGGCGCCAGGTTGCAACGGTCCGGGTTTCCGGTGCTGCTGGTAGTACGCGGTGAACACGGCCGTGTTATCAGGCGCAAAGGTTTATGCCTGAAAACGGCTGAGGACAGTGTGCGGGTGCATCCGCAGGCGCTCGATGAGATTGGCTCTGTCGACTGGCAGAACGGTGATCTTGTGCTGGTTGCCGCAAAATCACAGGATGCCGAAGTGATTTTTGACGAAATTCTGCGCAGTGCGGCCCCTGCTTTGCCGGTCGTTTGTGCCAGCAACGGCATGCAATGTGAACACTGGGCAGCCGCGCGGTTCGATACCGTGTTATCGATGCTGGTGTGGATGCCGGCAACGCACCTGGTACCCGGCGAAGTCTGTATTCATGCATCCGGTTGCATCGGGGTGCTGGATGTCGGGCCACACTGTGGTATCGCGGCTGCGGATCTGTCACTGCAGCTATGTCGCGAACTGCGGGCCGCTGGTTTTGATTCCGTGGCACGCGATGACATCAGACGCTGGAAGTACGCTAAATGGATAACTAACCTGGGTAATACGGCGCAGGCGCTGGTCAGTGACGAGTGGCGCAAAGTGGCCGCTTTAGCGCAGGCCGAAGGCGAAGCGGTGCTGACAAAAGCTGGCGTCGACCGGGTTACCACGGGAGATCTCCACGCACGTACTGCGGCAGTGCGCCTGGCAAGGATCGATGGAGAACAGCGCCGTGGCGGATCGACCTGGCAAAGCCGGGTCAGGGGCAAGCCTCTGGAAACACCCTGGATCGAAGGGGCGATGGCAGACCTTGCCGACAGACTCGGCGTGCCTGCGCCGGTGAACCGAATGCTGACGATCAATGCTGAGCACTCACGCGAGATGACTGCACAGGAATTTTTATCTGCCGCCGGCGTTGATGCTGACAACGTTAGTCCAGGCCGTCTCGCTGGCGATCCCGATTGACGATGGATTCCCTGAACCTCGCCGGCCCGGCCAGACCGTTCCCTCGCCGTGGGGGAGAGGATCAGGATGGGAAGCGACCAACCTATTCTCTGCATGAAAGTGCGCAGGACTGCTGTTTCGGATAGGTTCCCGGTTGTTCGCCGCCGTTAGATTGACCCTGCCGGGTTGGGGTGACGGTCTGATTCGGGTTGTTATTCCGGCACAAAGATGGTGACCGGTAAGCCCTTACCACTGCCAAACAGCGGGGTCAGGAACGGTGCATAGCGCGCATCGCCATCCAGGTAAGTTTTCAGAAACGCCACAACGTACAGCTGCGTGAGTCGATGCGCCACGTCGATCGGCATCAGTTCCGGTGCGCAGCCCTCAGCCGCATTACCCAACAAAAATGCCACCAGCGCGGGGTCAATGCCCACGTCAACCAGGGTGTCGGTAAAAATGCAGATATTACTGAACGACTGGTGACCGGCCTCATTGAGATCGACACGCTGACGCTCAGGGGAAGACAGTAGTTCAAAAGGCCGGCTGCTTTGCGGATCGACCGGCGTAGTAATGTCGGCGCTCCCGCCGAGGATCAGCGTGGGTTTCGTGATGCTGATCAATTGCACATCACTCAAAATGCCGGACGCCGGCGCGATTGGTATTAGTGCTTTGACCCGTACATCGGCTGTAACCCCATCGATACCGCTGGCCATCGCCAGTGTAGTGTAGCCGCCAAAGGAATGCCCCAGCACCGCGATGCGAGCTGGATCGATGCGCCCGAGAAACTCATCGCCGGCAAGGTTGTTGCGTTCAAGCATGCGGTCGATGGTAAAGCTAATGTCCTGCGGACGGTTGACAGCGCTGACCTCGAAAGGCTCCAGCGTGTTGAACGCCAGATCAAATGCGGTATTACCTGCATGATCCGGCGCCACGACGATATAGCCGTGACTGGCCAGCGCCTCGGTCAGAAAAAACGACTGAAAACGAATGCCCAGATTGCCGTGAGAAAAGAGCAGCAGCGGAAATGGTCCGTTTTGCGACACTGCAGGCGTTGCCAGAGCGACTGGGGATTCCAGGGCCGCAAACACCAGGTCGTAGGTGCTTGGCGCTACGCCAGCTGCGTCGGCCGCATCGACCGGGTACCAGACGTCCATGACGACCGGTCGATCATCGCGGTCACCATCAATATAAGACAATGTTGTGCGTCCGACCCGATACGGTCCCGGCGAAGCGGGGCTGAATAAACCCGGCCCGGCCGACAAAGCCGGATGACTGACTTGAGTCAGCACGCCGGCGTCACGCTCAGTCTGAGCAAAGACGGGCGTCAAAATGATGAGCGCTACAGCGAGCAAGCAGTGTTTCATGTGTGTGTCCCCCAACACTTCTTCTGGTTTTTGTTAACGTTACCGGACGCCGGGATCCAAAACACTCTTGCAGTGCAGCATTATGCGGATACGCCGATGCAGTGCCTGCATTTCTGTTCTGACAGCGGACCTGAAGGTCGAATCCACTGCGTCATTGGACCTTGCGGTCGATCTGATCACCGAATGGACCTTTTGTTGTGCTGGTGTCATGCCGGTTTTATAAGAGCTGCCGCATCGGTCAGTGCGCGCGGCAATTTGCGCCAGCCACCCGGGGCGGCGAGATAGCGCGGGTGCCACTTCGGCCTGAAACGGTCCTTGAAATGTCGAAGCTCGGAAAAGCCGACGAAATGTTCGCCGTGCACAAAAATGCGGTGGCCAATGTCGTACCATACTGGCGCCAAAGATCGTTCTTCTATCTCCGGTAACGGTGTCATGCCGAGATCAAATGATGCACAGCCTTGTGCCTTGCCCCACAGCATGAGTTCGATAAACAGAAAGTCCATCAGACCCTCTGCAGCGGCAGGATCGTACCGCACCAGGTCTGCCGCCAGGTTGTGCCCGCCTCGCGCAGGCCAGATGCTGGCAAACGCTACGATG
>JABDLQ010000251.1 GCA_013002925.1 Gammaproteobacteria bacterium
TCGTCTCATAACCTGTGTTCCCCGTGCACGATAACAATAGCGGTGGCCAGGAATCGGCACAACCGGACCAAGAGGATAATCGGGATTGCTATCGTAATTCAACGTTTTGGGCGTAATTACACTGGAACTCGGAAGATTAGTGGCAATTGCGCCGGCTACCGCGCTCCTGTTTCTATGCAATTTCCGCAGCGTTCAAGCTGTGCGCCCGGAGCAAAACGAGCACCGGACTGAAGCCGGTTTTCAATACGCATACCTGCATTACAGGGAAACGGGACCGGTCATGGCAGTCTACCCGGGCCGGATGACGTGCCGATTGTCGGCTGGGTACGCCGCTCTGCAACCTTATGGCTGCTTCGGATTGATCGCGTGAAGGGAGACGCGCGCAGACGGCAGCGTACGCCCTTGTGCAGCAGCAATGCGCAAATAAATCGGCGTGCTGCATTGCAACCAATAAGGCAGAAAGGCTGAACCCTTCACATTCTTGCGCCTTGCCGCACGGCCCCCTGTCATGATCGTTCCTGTTTCAGCCTGTAGAGCGCGGCCAAGGCTTCTTTGGGCGACATCTCATCCGGCTCGAGCGCATCAATCAGCGCGTGAAACTGTGCATTTTTTTCAGCGCTCTTATCTGCATCCTGAGCGGCAAAATCAAATTGAACTTGCGGAGAGTCGTGATTTTGGTGGGCCTGGTTTTCCAGAGTCCGCAGATATTTTTTCGCCTGCGCAATGGTGTCTTTGGGAATACCCGCCAGTCGTGCAACCTGCAAGCCGTAACTTTGACTGGCGGGACCGGGTTTCACTGCATGCATAAAGATGAGCTGTTCACGATGCTCCGACGCATCCAGATGAACGTTGGCAACATGGTCAATCTGGCTGGCCAACTGTGTCAGTTCAAAGTAGTGAGTCGCAAACAACGTAAACGCGCGCACCCGTTCAGCCATGTCGTGCGCGCACGCCCAGGCGAGCGACAAGCCATCGAAGGTGCTGGTCCCGCGGCCAATTTCATCCATGAGCACCAGGCTGCGATCGGTGGCGTTGTGCAAAATTGCCGCAGTTTCGGTCATCTCGACCATAAAAGTGGAGCGTCCGCCGGCCAGGTCATCCGAGGCACCAATTCGTGTAAATATCCTGTCCATCGGCCCCAGCTCCGCTGCACGTGCGGGTACAAACGAGCCAATGTGAGCCAGCAGCACGATGAGTGCGATCTGGCGCATATACGTGGACTTGCCTCCCATATTCGGCCCGGTAATTACCAGCATGCGCCGCCGTTCCCCCAGGGCAATGTCATTGGGGATAAAATCGCGATCCAGTGATTGTTCGACCACCGGATGTCGCCCTTCTGTAATGTCGAGACAGGCAGATTCACTAAATACGGGTTGACAATAGTTTGCCTGCACCGCTTTGCCCGCAAAGCTGTTCAGCACGTCCAGCTCCGCAAGTGCAGCCGCGCTACGTTGCAGCGGCTCCAGGTCTTTCAAAAGCAGCTGCAGCAATTCTTCATAGAGTCGTTTCTCGGTGCTCAGCGAGCGTTCTTTTGCTGACAGTACCTTGTCTTCGTATTCCTTGAGTTCAGGAGTAATGTAACGTTCCGACGCTTTGAGCGTTTGGCGACGTACATACTCCACGGGCACTTTGTCGGCGTGCGTGCGACCGAGTTCGATAAAAAAACCATGGACCCGGTTGTAGCCGACTTTTAACGTGGCGACACCGGTACGCGTGCGCTCGCGTTGTTCGAGGTCCTGCAGAAACTGATCGGCATGGGCCGACAAATTTCTCAGTTCATCGAGATCGGGATCATACCCCGGTGCAATGACGCCGCCGTCACGAATCAGATGGGGCGGCGTTTCGATAATGGCTTTTTGCAGTAGCTCGAGCGTAGCGGTGTGTTGACCGAGCAGACTGCGTAACTCTTCCAGTCGCAATGCCGTGCTGGTGGCTAATATGGGATGCAACTGAGGGATACGTTCGAGGCCGTCACGCAACTGGGCCAGGTCCCGGGGCCGCGCGGAACCCAGAGCAATTCGCGTCAGAATGCGCTCCAGATCCCCGATGTGTCTGAACTGTTCTGTCAGCGCCTCCCTATGGCCCGTTTCAATCAGCCATGCGACGGCGGCATGTCGCTGCGCAAGAATCTTTTGATCGGTCAACGGCTGTTGGATCCAGCGGTGCAGCAGTCGTGTGCCCATTGCCGTACCGGTCTGATCGATAACACTCATCAGGGTATGGTCGGCAGTGCCGTGAAGATTCACGGTCAGCTCAAGATTGCGCCGCGTGGCGGCATCCATTTGCAGCGTGTCGGTAAGGGCTTCGGCGGTCAAACGATGCACATGGGGCAGGGCGGTTTTCTGAGTGTCGCGTACATATTGCAACAGGGCGCCGGCCGCTCCGATTGCCGGGGTCAGCGTGGCAATTCCAAAACCGCTCAGATCCTGTGTTTGAAACTGCTGACAGAGTGTGGCGTGACCGGTCTGTGTATCGAAATGCCAGGAAGGGCGATGACAAACGCCGCCCCCCAGGTCGACCTGTTCAGCGAGTTCGGACTCATCATTGATCAGAACTTCAGCTGCGGATAAGCGGACGAGTTCTGCGCTCAGCGCCTCAATGCCGGTTCTGTCGGTAACAATGAAGCGCCCTGACGCCAGATCCAGCCATGCCAGGCCAAACCGGCGTTCATTTTTATCAGGCACCTCATGGATCGCCAGCAGCAGGTTATCGCGCCGTTCGTCCAGCAGCGCATCGTCTGTCAACGTACCGGGCGTAATGATGCGCACCACCTCGCGCTCGACCGGGCCCTTCGAGGTGGCAGGATCCCCGGTTTGTTCACACACGGCAATCGATTCACCCAGTCGAACGAGTTTGCTCAGGTAAGTTTCCGCGGCGTGCACCGGTACACCCG
>JABDLQ010000263.1 GCA_013002925.1 Gammaproteobacteria bacterium
GTGATCCGCGGCGACCGGCTGCCGGGAGAGCAAGAAAAATCATTCGTTCGGATCCTTCACGATTGCATTTTGTTGCGGGTACGCCGGATTCCCTTGGTAACCTGCGCCAGCGTTTTACTGATCGTCAGGGCGATGAAGATGCAGAGTATCGCCGCGAATTTCCCGCTTATGTGGCACGACAGGCAGCCGTCGTTCTTGATATTGCCGAGCGTCGGCTTCAGGGCGGCCGCTACAAGGTACCCTTGCATGTTGCGGAGTCACTACGCACGCGCAGCAGTTTTATCCAGGACCTCAAAGAAGTGGCTGCAACGCACGGCAAGACGCTGGCTCAGGCCCGGGAAGAAGCTGCCGAATATATGAAGGAAATGATTTCCATTCCGTCCACTTTCTGGCTGGATGTTTATTCAAAATTCAACAATTTTTTGTTGGGTCTGGGATACGAGCGGCAAATCGTTGTAAACAGTCATGCCGTTGAAAAAATGCGGCATATGGTCAGGGAGTATCCCTCAGTAATTTTGTGGACCCACAAAACTTATCTGGACGGGAGTGTCGTGCCCAAGGTGATGTACGACAACAATTTTCCGGTGCCGCATATGTTTGGCGGCGCAAACATGAGTTTCGCCGGTCTCGGCTTCTTGTTGCGTAGATCCGGCGCCATTTTTATTCGGCGGAAATTTCAGGACAACCCCATCTACAAGCTGACGCTGCGTCACTATATCGGCTACCTGATGGAAAAACGCTTCCCGATGAATTGGTCTTTTGAGGGGACCCGTTCGCGCATGGGCAAGCTCATGCCACCCCGTTACGGGCTGTTGAAATACGTATTGGAAGCCTGTCAGGCCACCGATGCGGAAAACATTCACATTATTCCCGTGTCGGTCAGTTATGACCTGATTCGCGATGTTGAGGAATACGCAACCGAGCAGACTGGCCGCGGCAAGGGCGCAGAATCCCTGCGTTGGATGATCGGTTATATCCGCAGTCTTGCGCGCCCGATGGGCAAAGTCTACATGAACATCGGTGAGCCGGTTGTCCTGAACAAATCACCCGACCCGGATGACTCCCTGGCCTTGTCAAAAATCGCATTTCAGGTTGCGGTAGAAGCCAACCGGGTGACCCCGGTCACGTTTCCCTCGCTCGTGACAATCAGTTTGCTGGGTGCTGCGCCACAGGCATTGACCGAGGAAGAAGTCATCAAGGATCTGAGTACACTGCTTGGCTACGCCGAGCAACGGAAGATTCGAATCTCGCCGGACTTTGACCGGTCTTATGCAGATCATATGGACGGACTCCTTGGCATCATGATCAGGGAAGGCATGATCACACGTTACGATCAGGGTCCTGATGTGGTGTATGGCATTGCATCGGACCAACACCCCATTGCCAGCTACTATCGCAATACGGTCATCCATTTTTTTGTGAACAAGGCGATCGCGGAGCTGGCGCTGCTCAAAGTCAGCGAGGACAGCGGCATAAATGGCGCAGATGCAGTAGCAAGCTTCTGGACAGAAGTGGACAATTTGCGGGATTTATTCAAGTTTGAATTTTTCTACGCTCCGACAGAAGAGTTTCACCGGGAGATCCGGGAAGAACTACAGCGTTATCACAACGATTGGACGCAGATCGTCGGCCAGGGTAGTACCGCAATCCTGGCGTTGCTCAACACGATGACGCCGCTGGTTGCGCATGTCACCTTGCTGAGTTACATCGAAGCCTATTCGGTCGTCGCAATGTTGCTGTCGCGCATGCCTGCGACGCAAGGCTTGGAAGAACAGCGCTGCATTGACGAGGCGCTGAAAATGGGTCGCCAGGCGCTGCTGCAGGGTCGCATCAGCAGCGAAGCATCGATTGGCAAACTGCTGTTTCGCAATGGATTCAAAGCTCTGCAACACAGGGGACTGACCGCAAATGGCGGTGCGGAAATGGCCGAACGGCGCGCGGCGATGGCGCGCGAGTTATTTGATCTGGGGCGGCGTGCGAGTGTCATCAAAGCCATGGTGGTGGCCAGCCGAGGTGCCGATGGACAGTAGTGACGGTACCTTTCAAACTGCCGGGCAGGAAATCTACTACCGATGTTGGCAGCCGCATGCGCGACCGCGCGCTGTAATTTTGCTGGTTCACGGGCTGGCCGAACACTGTGGTCGTTATGAGCCACTGGCCCGGCGCATGATGCAGGAGAATATCGCGGTGTGCGCGCTGGATCTGCCCGGCCATGGGCAGTCTTCGGGTGCGCCGTGTCATATTCAGAAATTTGAACAGTTGCACAACAGTGTCAGCGAACTTCGTAACCGGCTCGCGCAATGGTATCCGAAGGCTCCAGTGTTTTTACTGGGGCACAGCATGGGTGGACTGATCGCGACTGGAATCCTGCTGCGGCATCAAGACCGCTACGCAGGTTGTATCCTCTCAGGGCCCGCCGTGCGAAGCCCGCTGCAGCCGCCATTACTGCAATTGCTGGTCGTACGCCTGTTGTCGGTCGTCGCTCCGCGTGCACGAGTCTTGGGCCTTGATCCTGCCGGGGTCAGTCGCGATCCTGCTGTAGTGAAAAACTACATTGCCGATCCGCTAAACTACAGTGGCAAAGTCACAGCACGCCTGGTGACCGAACTTTTTTCCCATATGCAGCAGGCGCTTGATGGTGCCCCGTCCATCACTCTGCCGCTGCTTATTCTCCATGGCGGTGCCGACAGCATGACTGCACCGTCGGGCTCCACCCAACTGCACGACAGTGCCACCTCCAGTGACAAGACGCTGAAAATCTACGATGGTCTGTACCATGAAATATTTAATGAGCCGGAAGGGCCGCAAATTCTGAATGAAGTCGCACAGTGGATTATTGCGAGACTGCCATCCTGAATATAACGTGCAATCCGGAGCCACGGTCGACCCGGAATAGCGGGCCGAAAACTTCTTAATCCATCGAACTCAATCGCTGGTCTTACGATCAGCAATTTCCTGAGTTGCTGGCTGGCCTGCATAAACGCGAGATAACCCGACCGCTCTTGGTTGACATAAGTCTGCGCGCTGACATCTTGTAACGTAACTGAACCGTGTCGAAGTTTTTAACAGCATCCCCAGCAAACGATCTAGCTAACCACCTATATCATTGTAATTAATCATATTTATTTTTCTAGCACGTATTTTGCTTTGCTAAGTTAAAGTAGAAAATTTTAAAAGCACCGCAAACGCGGTCTCAATTGGGGGAAATAAAATGTATAAGAAACTATTAGGCGTACTGTTCGTGGTTATGGCAGTCCCGGCCCTTGCGGTACCTGTCAGCTATCCTGATAGCAATGGGACGGGCGATTTTTGGGATCGACCCATTGGCGCCGGTCCAGGCATTTCTGGTCTCGGTCCGGTCCAATATCACGTACAGGCTTTTTTTACTGACCTGGATGACCTGTATGACATCAGCAGTGTTCAGGACTATGACGGTTACATCCACGTCTACGAAAACAATTTTGATCCGACTGATCAATTGAATGGATTGCTGGCAGGAGATGACGATGGACCAGGCGGGATTGGTACTTCTGAGATTCTCGGACTTGCTCTGAGCGCAGGTGTACAGTACTACCTCATTACCAGCGCTTTTGCAGCCGGTGATGTGGGCAGTATGACCAACACAATTGCAGACCAAAGTGGTCTTGCAAACATTACGCTGGGTCTGATTCCTCCTCCTGCGGTCCCTGAGCCAGCCACCTTGCTGTTGATGGGTGTTGGCCTGGTTGGGATGGGTTTGCGCCGCCGCAAAGCCTAATGTAACAAACGACTCAACTGCTACTAAAGAAGAGCGCCTTGTGGCGCTCTTTTTTTGCTTCAGCTTTTTGCAATCGAATGATCGCATGCGCAGCAAAATAAATTCTGTACTGGCATTTCGAAATTGCCCACACCCACACGGATGCATCCGGGCATCCGGGCATCCGGGCATCCGGGCATCCAATGTAACGGCAAACCCCTTGCGTTTAAAACCCGTCGCCAATGTCTAAAGTACTGGTTGTTGCTCCCACGGATAAATAGCAGCTGATCGCTCTGAATCGATTTTTTTTCGCGCTCGACTCAAAATAGTGTCCCACTCATCGCGGCACAAGCTTTATTCATCAATAAAGCAGTCATTCCAGCCTACGTTCTCGTAAACACCGCACAGTAAGTTTTTTATAGCCGGCTTGTCTTTTCGACGAATTCGATACGAAATAGTGTGCGACAAGCACAGGCGATAGCTATACTCAAGCATCGTGAGATCTTCGAAGCATTCTGAAAAAACGGGTAAAAGCCTCAACTTTGCCTGGGTATGTGGCCAATGTTGCTCTGCACCTGGTTCTCAAGAGAATCGGGACCTGCCGCAAATACGTTGTAGAATAGTCAGTCCGGGTCGGATCAATAGCTGCTGGAGTCAGGTTTAGTGAGTTTTTACAGTGAACTCAAACGCCGAAACGTGTTCCGCGTTGTGGCTGCCTACCTGATTTTCGGGTGGTTACTGGCCCAGGTACTGGCGCTCGCTGCCGAGGCGTTTGAGGCTCCGGATTGGGTAATGAAAATGATCATTACCGTTTTGGTGCTGGGATTTTTTCCAACCGCAGTCTTTACCTGGGCGTTTGAGCTGACGCCCGATGGTTTGCGCAGGGATGTTGATGTCAAGCATGGTCAACCTGTTGTTGCGGAAACCGGCCAAAAACTTAACGCCATTACTATAGCAGCCGCTGTGTGCGTCGGCGCTTTGATTCTTTGGCAGCAACTGAGTGGCCCTCCAGGGCAACCCGCCATGTTGCCATCCTCTCCACCGGTGACACAAGCAACGGATGGGACAAATAGTGTGGTGCAGGCATCCGCAACACTGACAGAGACAGCAACGCAGGAGTTTGGGGATACCACTGAAAAGTCTATTGCCGTGTTGCCATTTGCCAACATGACCAATATGCCCGAAAACCTGCCCTTCACAATCGGTATTCATGATGACCTGTTAACCAGCTTGTCAAAAATTCGGGCGCTGAAAGTGATCTCCCGAACCTCAGTTTTACAATACCGCGATACCATGAAGCCAATCGGTCAAATTGCGCAAGAGCTGGGTGTAAATACGATTCTGGAAGGGGGCGTACAACGGTATGGCAACCAGATCCGCATCAATGTGCAGCTGATCGACGCTGCCACTGATGATCATCTGTGGGCGGAAAAATACGATCGTGAACTGACCGCCGCAAATATATTTGAAATTCAAAGTGAAATTACTACCAAAATCGCGAGCATTCTGGAAGCAAGGCTGACACCGGCTGAAGCCGCTGGACTCATGCATGCCCCGACGATCAATCTGGATGCCAACCAGGCGTACACGGCGGGTCGTCAACGCATGCTGAAGCGCACAGATGCATCGCTGCAAGCAGCGCTGGAACTCTTTCGGCGAGCAGCCCAACTGGATCCGAAGTATGCATTGGCCTATGTCGGACAAGCCGACGCTATCATGCTACTCAACGAATACGGTGATATGCCTGCAGGACGCTCAGCTACAGAAGGTGAAGCAATGGTCCGAAGGGCACTGGAACTTGATCCGATGCTTGCGGAGGCACACACTACCCTTGCCTACTACCAGACCAAACGCAGAAACTTCACGGCCGCTGAAGAAGGATTTAAACGATCGCTTGAGCTGAACCCAAATTATGCAACGACGTATCACTGGTATGGTCTGTTATTGCGTAATTATCTGGGTCGTCCCGATGCCGCTGTAAAAATGCATCGCCTGGCCGCGCGACTGGATCCGTATTCCCCAATCATTCAGGTAAACCTGGCTCATTCTCTGTCTGCCAACGCACAGTTTGTGGAAGCCCTGGCGCAATATCATTTTACTGCTGATCTTGACCCAGAGTTTCCGGGCGTCGCACCCGGCATCGTGCAGGCAAGCCGCGATCTCGGTCGCCTGGATGAAGTAATTATCTGGTTGAACAAAGCTATTGAACTAAACCCTGGTAATGTCTCTGAACGATTGTTTCTGTCGTTGTCCTATCTAGATCTTGGCGACCCCATGCGCGCCCGCAAAGAACTGGACAGAGCCATTGCGATGGCACCGGATCACGATATTCTGGGCCTGGGTCGCAACATGCTCGATATTTACGAAGGAAATTTTGACGATGTGCTGGCACGACATGAAAGTGGCGAAGCCTCCTATGGCAGGAACGCCTGGGTCAAGGATAGTTATGGCTGGGTTTGTATGGTTACCGGAGACTATCAAACAGCAATCGACATTGAATACGAATTAAATCCCGGGGATGAACCCAAAACCATTACCGTAGCGCCTCATACGCTCAAAGGTGCAGTAAACCTTGCATGGTCCTTAAAGCAAACTGGCAACAACGAAAAAGCACAAGAGTTGATAGATCAGGCTCTGGCGATGAGTAAAGACATGGGCATGCTGGGTTATCGGGGTCTGACTTTTCATCTGGCCTACCTGCACGCGGTCAACGGAGACGTCGACGCTTCAGCTGAGGCATTCAAAAAGGCTGTGGATGCCGGTGTTCGCAGCGACTGGTGGACGATTCAGTATCTGCCCTATATGCAGCCGGTGCTTGAACATCCCGTTTTCCAATCTGCCTATCAATTGGTAATCGACGATATCAACGCACAGCGTGCACGGCTGGAAAAACCCGAAAAGCAAGCGCCGGTCGGCTAGTTGTGCGCATGTGATTACGAATGATTTAGTCTTCTGGTGTCATTCCAACATTTTCCGCAACCTGTCGTAAACAGGCAGAACATCACCATGCGCTATAGTCAATCGGGCTCCGGCCCTGCAATGATTCTGCGTTATCTCTGCAGTCGCCCCCTGCACTTAACTGGTATAATGGCGTGAGTTGTATTGCAGTGCTCAATACTCAGGCAATATTGATTTGATCCATAATAGCGGTTGCGGGAATTGCACCGACCCTGTTGATACAAATTCCCGGCGGCACAGCCCGAGTTGTGCACATATCACAAAGAATGGCCCGGTTATGAGTCTGTGTGAACCGGACTGACAGGCAATGAACACCTTCATCATTAGCAGCGAGACATCATCCATGCCCCAGGATATTCGCTTGACACAGTACAGCCACGGCGCGGGTTGTGGTTGTAAAATTTCCCCGGCGGATCTTGAGATTTTACTGCAGGCAGGCTTTACATCAGAGCCACCGCCTGGATCGCTGTTGGTAGACAATAGTAGTCGCGATGATGCCGCCGTCTATGACCTTGGCAATGGCACCGGTATCGTGAGCACCACGGATTTTTTCATGCCCATCGTTGACGATCCATTCGATTTTGGGCGAGTAGCTGCTACTAACGCAATCAGCGACATCTATGCCATGGGTGGAACCCCCATCATGGCAATTGCCGTATTTGCGTGGCCAACCAAAAAACTGCCATTGGACGTTGGACGCCTTGTTATAGCAGGCGGGCGCCAGGTGTGCACTGAGGCTGGCGCCACGCTCGGCGGCGGCCACAGTATTGATGCCCCGGAACCCATCTTTGGCCTTGCGGTGACCGGACTGGTACAGCTCAAACAGCTTAAGCGTAACAGCACAGCACGCCCTGGCAACAGAATTTATCTAACGAAGCCGCTCGGTGTTGGAATTTTAACGACGGCACAAAAACAAAAAGTGTTGCAAACGGACCATCAGGATATTGCGGTTGAATCCATGTGCACACTGAATCGAATCGGTGCAAAATTCGGTCAACTCGAGGGCGTCACAGCAATGACGGATGTCACCGGCTTTGGTCTGGGCGGACATCTGATTGAGGTTTGTGAAGGCAGTGGCGTAAGTGCGGTAGTCGAGTTCGATCGTATACCGTTACTGCCCCACGTAGAAAAGTACCTGGAAATGGGCTGCTCACCTGGTGGAACTGCCCGAAATATTGCCAGTGCAGGGGAAAAACTGGGATCAGCGACCGCATATCAGCGTACTGTGCTGTGTGACCCGCAAACCAGCGGCGGTTTGCTGGTTACCGTCGACGCAGATGCCGAGGAAGAGTTTTTGGCGATTACCGCTCAAGAGGGGCTCACACTGCAGGCGATCGGTCAGATCATCGAGAGCGGTCCCGGCCCGGTAATCGGGATATCATAAGCTGGGAGGTTGTCACAAAGAGTGCCAGAATAATCTGCCGTATTAGCGCCGGACCCCTTTCTTGACTATGAAAGAGTACTACACTTACCGGCACCGCCCATAAAGCACTCTGTTTCGACGGTACACTCATGCAGTCCAACGCCCAAAAATATGCCCAACTCTTCATCAATGACTCCCCGTTGCTGGATGTGCGCGCACCAGTTGAGTTTCAACGCGGCGCATTTCCAAATGCGATAAATTTGCCGCTGCTGGATGACGAACAACGTGAGATCGTCGGCAAATGCTATAAACAGCACGGTCAAAAAACAGCCATAGAGAAAGGACATGAACTGGTACACGCCAGTTTACGTGAGGCACGGGTCGCTGCATGGGCCAGTTTTGCCTCACAATACCCCAACGGATCTTTGTATTGTTTTCGTGGCGGTCTACGCTCCGAAATTGCCCAACAATGGTTGCGTGCAGCAGGAGTTAAATTACCCAGAATAGAAGGCGGGTACAAAGCTCTGCGCAGCTTTTTGATTAATGAACTGGACACCGCGACGACACACTGCATGTTTCGATTAGTGGGCGGGAAAACAGGGTCTGCAAAAACTGACCTTGTGCAAGACCTGCACAACGCCGTTGATTTGGAAGCTGCAGCCTGCCACCGGGGCTCAAGCTTCGGTCGTCATGTACAAGCACAAAACAACCAGATCAACTTTGAAAACATTCTGGCCATAGAGTTTTTGAAACTGCAGTATAAAAACGTGTTCGATATCGTCCTGGAAGACGAGTCGAGAACCATTGGCAGGGTGGGACTGCCAAGTGCTTTATTTGCAAAAATGCGAGCTTCCCCGATCGTGGTTATCGAAGCTTCTTATGAGACGAGGCTCGAAAGACTGATCCAGGAGTATGTCGTCGAGATGCATTCTGAATTTGTGGCACAGCATGGGAACAATGCGTTCAAGGCTTTTTCTGATTACCTGTTGCAAGCGCT
>JABDLQ010000285.1 GCA_013002925.1 Gammaproteobacteria bacterium
CAGCGCACGACATTGGCACCAGGGCGGCAAATTCACTGCTGGAACTTGGCGCCCGGGCCTATCTGGATGCTGCTGATGAGTGACAACAACAAGACGTTCCTGCGCGTTGTGGTAACCCGTCCGGCGAGACAGAGTGAACGCCTGTCGGATCTTATCGAAGCGCAAGGCGGCACGGCCATACGCATCCCGGCGCTTGAGATCAGCACCGCACCAGAGCCTTTGCAGGTTAAAACCTGCTTCGAGCAGCTTGATCAATACGATTTCCTCGTGTTCATCAGTCCTAATGCCGTGCGCTTCAGCCTTGCTTATTTTGCACCGGCGCAGCTACATGAACAGACCACGGTTGCAATCGGAGCCAGCACGGCAAATGCAATGGAAATGGCAGGGATACACTGTGACGTCTACCCACGCCACAGCTTTACCAGCGAAGCTCTGCTGGCCATGCCTGAATTCGCAGACCTGCAGGGGAAAAACATACTGATTATTCGCGGCATTGGAGGTCGCGAGTTACTCGGCAGGGAGTTTCGAAATCGCGGGGCGAGTGTCAAGTACGCCGAGGTTTATCAGCGCAGCATCCCGGCAAAAAGCAAACCTTTGTTAAATGATGTGCTGCAAAATGACCGGGCAAATTTGCTCACGGCAAATAGCGTTGAGAGTTTGCTGAATGTTCTTACCATTACCGAAGAACCGCTGCGCAACAAGCTGTTAGAACTCCAGCTGGTAACCGGCAGTGCCAGGGTGGTGGAAAAAGCCGCCGAACTTGGTTTTGCACATCCGGCCCTGCTCGCAGAGGGACCGGATGATCATGCGCTGATGCAGGCGATCGGCAGCTGGTCCCCACCACAGACCGACAATAAAATCACTGACTCCACAGAGACCACTATGACTCAGAATACGCACGAACCGGATGAGAAAAAGCCCGACCAACCGCGCGCAGACGCCACGCCGGACGCCAAAAAAACAACAGAGGCCAGCAGTGCCGGGGACAGCGACAAGCTCGCCCCCAGTGCGACGGCAGTGGTACAAAGTGCCCCGCCCCCGGCGAAAAAATCCGGTGCAGGTATCGCCTGGCTCGCGCTGCTACTGGCCTTTTTGGCATTCGCAAGTTCCGGCTGGACCTGGTGGCAAAGCAGACAGCAAAGCGATGCGATCGCCGGTATTGATATCCCCACCACCGATGAAATCCTGGCGGATGTAGAGCAGGAAACCGCCCGGTTCAATGCACAGGTAACTCGTCAACTCGATGGGCAGGAACGGCAACTCGATGACGCTCTGCGGCAACACACTGACGTTGCGGCGTCGTTGCGCACGCAGCAACGCAGCATCGAGACGCTGACCGATCAGCTAGCGCAAATGGAACAGAACCTGAGTGCGATGCGCGGTGTCTCTGCCAACATTCGTAATACCTGGGTACGCGCGGAAACCGAATATTTTCTACAAATTGCCAACACGCGACTGCAACTTGCCGATGATGTCAACAGCGCGGTTCAGGCGCTGCGTGCAGCGGACGAGCGCATAGTGGCACTGGGTGATCCTGCGCTGACTCCCGTCAGGGCACAGATTAGCGAAGAATTACTGGCACTGGAGAGCGTACCGCCGGTCGATATTGAGGGTATCGCGCTGTCGCTGAATTCGATCGCCCGGGGCATTAGCAAGCTCACGCTAAAAAATTCTGCACCTGAGTCACTGGGACGAAATGCGGGCACGGACGCTGACAAGAGCGGTTGGGGACGCGCAAAAGGGGTCGTCAGCAACGCCTTTACCGACATCGTGCGGGTCAGTCCGACTGACGATTCCCAGCCTGCGTTACTGGCGCCGGAACAGGCGTATTTCCTGTATCGCAACCTGGAGTTACAGATACAGGCCGCACGCATCGCAGCGATGCAGCAACAACAGCAAAATTACACGACCGGGATTGCCTTTGCCCTTGACTGGCTGCGTCGCTATTTCGATCCGGCTGATACCGGCGTCAATGTCGTCATTGAACGTCTCGAGCAATTGCGGGGCAAGCGCGTCACGGCTGAGATGCCCGACATTTCGGGTTCCCTGAACATGTTGCGCACGCTCGCGCCAGGACGCAGTAGCTCCGCCTTGCCGTCTGTGCCGGCAACGGAGGGTGCAGGTGAACGTATTCAAGGCGGCGACGCATCATGAGAAAGAGTCTGATCCTTGTTCTGGTCGCCGTACTTGGCAGCGTCCTCGCCCATTTCATCATGCAGGACCGCGGTTACGTATTGGTCAATTTTCGCGGTACCGCATTTGAAACTTCGGTGCCCGGTATGCTGCTGGTACTGGCGCTCGCCTATCTCCTTATCCGGCTTGTCGTGAGATTGCTGCGCGCCCCTCGCAAGTTCGGTCAGGCCGTATCCGGACAGCGTCAGAACCGCGCTCGACGCAAACTGAACCGCGGCCTGATCGAGATGGCCGAAGGCAACTGGAAACAGGGCGAAACCATGCTGGCGCAAGGCGCAAAGTCAGGTGACATGCCGCTGTTGAACTATCTCAATGCAGCCCGCGCCGCCCAGTTGCAAGGTGAACATGAGCGTCGCGACAACTGGCTCATGCTCGCGTATGAACAGGACCCGGATGCAAGCACGGCAGTGTTGCTGACCCAGGCTGATCTGCAGATTTCGCATGCACAGTACGAAGAGGCCCTGGCTACCCTGCAAAAAGTCAACGACGCCAATCCTGACCATGCGCATGCACATATCATGCTGGCGGCAATCTATGAAAAACTTGAAGATTGGGAAAATCTTGCAGCACTGACACCAAAGCTGCGCAAAATAAAAAAATCACCAGCGGCCGCAGAAATCGATCGCCTGATCCGTGTCGCCGGACAACATCAGCTCAGTGCCGCCGGCATTGCCGGCGATAAATCGCAGGTAAAGAAAATCTGGCAGAGTTTTGCGGCGAGTACCCGCAAACAGCCTGCCATGGTTCACGCCCATGCCGTGGCCTTACTGGACTGCGGCGACACCGACGCGGCTGAAACGCTGGTAAAGAAGCATCTCAACAGCAACTGGGATCCGTCTCTGGCTAAACTCTATGGAAAGATCGAAGGTTCGGCACCGGCAAAACAGCTGGCCACAGCCGAAGGCTGGTTAAAAAACCGCGGCGATGACCCCGTGTTGTTGACCACCTGTGCCAGCTTTGCAATGCGCAGCAAAAACCCGGGCAAGGCCCGTAGCTATCTGGAAGCCTCTTTGGGTATTGAACCCCGCGCTGATACCTACCAACTTTATGGCGAGCTGTTAATGCAATTGGGAGAAACCGACAACGCAACGGCCGCGTTTCGCCAGGGATTGGGAATGTTGACCGGCGGGGTCAGCCTGACACCGGCACTGACTGGCCCCTTGTCAAACATTGATGGGTCAAATAATGATGGGTCAGATAATGATGGGTCAGACCAGAATGGGTCAGACGATGACAAGGACAGCGCAAAAAAGCCTGACTGATCTACTGTGCATAAGTAAAACTATCGCAAAACAGCTGACTGGTGTTCATTCCCGCCGTCGCAAAACTGTGCTGAAGCGCTTCCATCATCGCCGGTGGGCCGGCCGCGTAAACGTTGGTATCCGTGTGCTTTTTGAGTTGTTTCATCGCGATTTCATGCACTTTACCGACCGCAATTTCAGGGCAGTCAGCATCGGCAGTTTCAATTACCGGCGTAAAGCTGAAGTTGCGATCGGCGCTTGCCCGCTCACACATTGCCGATAGCTCATACAGATCCTGGACGTCTCTGCCGCCCCAGAATAAATGCAGCTGCCGGTCCCTGTTTTGCTGCCAGTTTTCAAGCAACATCGCCTTTAATGGTGCGTAGCCGGTGCCACCGGCAATCAACACGGCGTTGCGGTCCGGATCCCGCCATCCAAAGCGACCTAACGGTCCTTCGAGGCGCAGCAGGTCGCTGTGTTCGCTGATTCCAAACGCGATGTCCGAAAATACCCCACCGACCACGCGGCGCACATGCAGTTCCAGAGGGTTTGTCGCAGATGGCAGACAGGCCAGTGAATAACTGCGTCGCCGACCATCCGTTAAAATAAAATCAACGTGCTGGCCGGGTACAAACTGCAGCGGCTGGGAACGCGGCATTTGAACCCGTAACTTGACCACGTCTTTGGCCACCTGTTCACGGCCCACGATGCGACACGGCAGCTTCACGACGGGAGTCTGTGCGGTTGCGCGCACGGCGTCGATATCAACGGTCATTGGAGAGCGTGGCAGTACCTGGCATAACAGCACCTCGCCGCGTTCTTGCTGCTCCCGACTTAGACCCGCTGGTACCATGACGTTACGATACACAAACTTGCCACTGCGGCACTGTGCAACACAACGACCGCAGTTACCGCCACGACAACTGTGTGGCAGGGCCAGGCCGGTACTCAATGCCGCATCCAGCACCGTCTGATCTTCGTTACAGAAAAACGCCTGCTTTGCATACAGCACCTTGACGAGGTGCTTTTTTTTTGAGGAAGGCTCGCTCACAGAAAATACTTGCCTGAAATTATAGGGTCACTACACTCAGGATATGATGAAACCCGTTCACATGGTACTGGCCGGCTGCGGTTATACAGGCCGCGCGCTTGCGCGCCGCCTGCAGGCGGAGGATGTTGCCGTCAGTGCGCTGGTTGCAAGTGATGCAAGCCGGGATCGACTGCTGCGCATGGGCATCCACGCCCGGTGCCTGGACCTCGATGCTGAGGACGTAAATACTGGCGACACCGCACCGGTGTTTCCGCAGCGCTTTGCGCTGGCGTACATGGTGCCACCATCCTCCAAAACGCTGACAGACAAGCGCCTCTCCCGGTTTTTAAAACACCTCCCCGAACGTGTTGAGCGCTTCGTTTATATCAGCACCACCGGGGTCTATGGCGACCAGGATGGCCAACGCGTTACCGAGAACACCCCGGTGGCGCCGGCCTCGGCGCGCGCACAGCGTCGCGTTGACGCTGAACACCAGGTGCAGCGCTGGTGCGCGCGTCATACCGTGCCCTGGGCCATATTGCGCACCCCGGGAATCTACGGTCCGGGGCGTTTACCGCTGGACGCGATCAAAGCACGACGCCCGGTCATCACTCCGGCAGAAGCATCACCGGGTAACCGTATTCACCGCGATGATCTTGCGATGATCATCCATCAGGCACTGACAGACGTACACCTGCAAGGCGTAATAAACGTGGGCGACGGGAATCACATGAACACCAGTGAGTTTACCCTGAAAGTGGCGGAACTTGCCGGGCTGGCACCACCCCCCTGTGTCAGTCGCGCCAGAATGCGACAACTGGCCAGCCACCGGCGCTGGTCTTTTCTGGCAGAATCCCGTGAAGTGGACACAACTCGCCTGCAACATCTTCTGCAACACCCGCTGCGCTTCGCCGACCCGATCGCGGGCATCCGTGCATCACTGCCAGGCACCCCAACGGACTCAGAGGCCGAATCCTGAGTTCGCATTGTGGTTTCGAGCAGGTGCAGCCGTGCGTTTCTCGTTTTCGGTCGACACGCCGGTCAGCAATCCCACAGCACATTAAAACCTGAGCGTGACTTCCAGACCGAGGGCCCGGGGCTTGCTCGGCCACGCTATGTCGGCCGGCAAACCAATGAAACGGGCGGCGAAAAACCACTCGATATAGCGCTCATCAAACAGGTTGTCGACATACAGTTTCGTAGACCATCGTTCGTTTTCAAGTGCGATACTCAGGTTGGTCAGATCGTATGCGGACTGTGCATCGACATTGTCGAGAGTCCAGTAGGTCTTGCCACGATGCTCATAATGAAGCCGTGTCACCAGGTCCAGGGTGTGAGTTAACGGCCGTGTATGTTGCATCGCCAGGTTCAGGCTCCACACAGGTCCCCCTGGCACTTGCCTGCCAACGATCGCGCTTGAGGGAACCAAAACACCCGGGATGTCTGTGTATTTCTCGATTTTGCTGTCGGTATAGCCAACGCCAAAATCAATTTGCAGCGCAGTCGTTGGAAGCGCAGTGATCTCGAGCTCACCACCTGTTATTGCGCTTTCATCGATATTGATATTGGCCTGGGTCCCGGTCTGGTCAAACAGAAAAAATTGCTGGTCCTGGTAGTCGATAAAAAACAAAGAGAATCCGCCGCGCAACCGTCCACTGAACGCCGCACCTTTCAGACCCGTCTCATAGCTGATCAGCGACTCCTCTGCAAAACCTGGCATGAAATTGCTGCCGGGCGCCAGGTTGTTAAAGCCACCGGCGCGAAAGCCTTTACCCACGGTCAGGTAGCCCAGCACGTTCTCAGACAGGTTGTAGGCCAGGCTTGCTTTCGGCTGCCATTCCCTGAACGTCGCACGACGGCCCTGGGTTGAATCTTCCGGTG
>JABDLQ010000059.1 GCA_013002925.1 Gammaproteobacteria bacterium
AAATCGTCGCCAGCGCACCCAGCGGTGTAACGCTGGCAACTGGCGGTCCCAACCTGTCAGTGATCGAGTACGATGATATGCAACCGGCACCAGCAGGTTCCACCTCGAATCGCATTGATTTTGTGGCACTGGTATCAGGCAGACTCAATGACCTCGACAATCAATTTGAGCTGATCTATGCCTATGACAACATTGTCGGAGACTGGAGTGGTGCGACGATTGGTGTCGAAAATGCCGATGGCTCTGCGGGTACCAGTTATACCGGCCCGCTCAGCGATGGCCTGGTGATTTGCTGGGATTATCGCGAGCAGCCAACCGATCCAACATTGCTGAGCTTTGATGTGAAAGTGCAGCCGAGCGCCAGCGGTGGCACGGTGGAGGCGCAGGTCTTCAATGTAGTTGACATGCCAGGTGCTGCGGAGGTTCTGGAGACATTGTCACTGGACGTGGCCACGTCGGATTCGGATAACGATGGCATCAGCGATGAGCTGGATAATTGTGCCTATACCGCAAATCCGGAACAGGTCGATGCCGATATGGATGGTTTTGGCAACATGTGCGACGGTGACTTCAACCAGGATATGATCATTAACTTCCGGGATGTTGTCATGATGATGGGTGCATTTGGCACTGCCGATGCTGCTATCGATATCAATACCGACGGTGTCGTTGGCCATGAGGATATTGAAATCTTCAAGACCATGTGGCTCAGTGAACCGGGGCCCAGCGGAGTAAGATAACCGCAGGGTATGGTAAGCAAGATGATATAGTGTGAATAAAGCAGCGACCGTCAGGTCGCTGCTTTGTTTGCGATAATTGAAATTTGTTTAATGTAAAACAGGTGATGAAAATGAAAGATACAATAATAAAAATCACAACGTGTTTACTGACCATGGCGCCTTTGTGGGCGCATGGCGCAGTGATTTCTCTGATGTCGGACACCAGCACAGTTACGCCAGGAGAATCCATCACAGTGACACTGGCGGCAGATTTCACCGGCTCTCCAACGTTTGGGGGTGGCCTGGATATTTTCTACGATGAAGAAGTTCTGGGGTTCGTGAGTTTTGCATTCAATTTTGGACTGGCAGATGATCCACTGTTACGCAGGGCGCCGGATGTGCTGTCTGGTGAACTCAATGGCATTGGTTTTGGAACGCTGGATACGCTTGATGGTGTTTTTATCATCGGAGAATTGACGTTTGTTGCGTTGACCACCGGATTTTCTCCGCTGACCATGGCCGTCAATGAAGGAGGTCTTGGACCAATTCCAGGAGGTCCTAACAACCCCGGGCCGTTCGTTGATGCGACCGGAATGGAACAGCCTGTTGACACTGTTTCGGCGTCGGTTGAGGTGGTTCCGGTACCGGCAGCGGTGTGGTTTATGCTGACAGCGCTGATGACGTTGCGCGTTTGGTCGCGAAAGGCTACCGCACCTGACGGCCTGTAAGAAGCCTGTAACGAAGGCTGAAGGGCCACACAGTTTTAATGCGGCGGGCAGCCAGGTCGTAGGACCCGTAGCACCCTCTGCACAATGTGTTAGCCAGCTGGCCTGACGTCGGCGTTGCATTGGCGTTTGCGGCTTACGTCAGATTTTCCGCATGCTGTTTCGAGGTTCACGGTGCGACAGGTTCATCGCCCGGTTTTTTCTAATCCAGCGTGCCTCAGTAAATCGCTCAATATTTTCGCAGTGTATTAGAACTGAATAGTCCACTGATTACGGTTGAAATTCGGTATTATGTAATCCGGTTCGCCAGATAGATAACGCAATGCAACAACGTCCTTCGTTAATACGCCTGTTTGGTCAAATGTGGCTGCAGAATTTCCGGCTGCAGCCGGTGCGTACGGTATTGGGGTCGATTCTGTCCGCAGGAATGCTCGTGGCCCTGGTGTTTTTCAGCTTTTTTTTCCTCATGGTCTTCGTGGTGATCAGTGTGGTCGCTGTAGTGTATTGGAGATTATTCGGGAGCAGAGCTGAATGGACTACGAATGCGCGTTATCCTGACAGTCGGTCGCAGCGAGGAGAATCGCGCGGCGCAACACTGGAAGGCGAGTTCAAAGAGCTTGAACAGGGCGACACAAAGTCTGGCAGTGGCACCAAAAATTAGTATCACTACGCACTCGGTTGGGTCGATGGACCAGAGCCCATGAATTGAACACGGAGCAATGAATTTGAAGACGGATGCGTGTCATCATTTGCTACAGGACACAAGACGGCTCGTAGCGTTTATGTTTATCCTGATGACGCTTTCTGGTTGCGTGGTTGCGATCAATGCAACAGAAGCCGGGCCGCAGTCTGCTGCAGCTCATTCCCCATCGGCCGGTTCACCCCCGACCGTAATCTACCTCGTGCGACATGCAGAAAAAGAGACAACGTCTTCTGATCCTGAATTATCGGTGCAGGGTAAACGCCGGGCAGCTGCCCTCAATCGGTTTCTGGCCAATGAACCAATTGATGTACTGCTCTCATCCGATTATCGGCGAACAAAGGCGACTTTGAAGCCTCTCGCGCTTCGGCACAATCTGGATATCAAAATTTATGATGCGGGTAACCCGGCGGCTTTGGTAGCAAAAGTGCTTGATCAATATGCGGGCAAGCGAATGGTTATTGCCGGTCACAGCAATACAGTGCCGGACCTGGCTGGGCGTTTTCAGTCTTCCGGCGAACTAAATTTTGTGACACGAGCAGATCTGGATCACGACGAGTACGAACGCATCTTTGTGGTCATTATTCCGGGGCAGGGCTCTGCGACTTTACTGGAGCTCGCGTATCCCGGCATTGGCCCGTAACCGGGCAGCGCCTGTGATATGTGGTGGTTGATGTGCTCTATTCCAGGATATTGCGCACAGTCAACGGGTTGACCAATTGATTGCTAATCGCTGCGCTCGGTAATGTCGATCAGGTGATAACCAAACTGGGTTTTGATCGGGCCGTGAATTTTTCCCAGCTCAGCTCCAAACACCACCTCGTCAAATTCGGCGACCATTTGACCGGGTTCGAAACTACCAAGTGCACCACCACGTTGGCCGGAGGGGCATGTTGAATGTTCAGCCGCCAGTTCGGCAAAATCGGCGCCCCCTTCGATTTCTTTTTTCAGCGCTGTGCAAGCTTCTTCAGTCTCTACCAGGATGTGTCTGGCCGATGCAGTCGACATTGGGTTTTCTCCAGAATCAAAGCGAGCATGATATCAGTTTGCGAGTGGATTGGTGGTCATCTGGCCATTTTCATCCAGTGCCGGATAATCCCGATGGGTTTCGCGGCAGCGGCGCGCGATTTTCGGGTAGGTCCATTCAAACAGTATGCGCTCAAAGCGGTCAACAGGGATGCGGCTGGTGTCGTACATCCCGGCGTGCTGACGCTGGCGCTGAGCTTCATAGAGCACCAGTGCCGCAGCCACTGAGACATTGAGGCTCTCGACCATGCCATTCATCGGGATAAAAATATGCTGGTGCGCGCGCTCCAGGGCCTTATCACAAACGCCCTCCAGCTCGGTTCCCAGGATAACAGCGGTTGGCTGGCAGTAATCGACAGTTCGAAATTCAACGGCGACATCAGAGCGGTGGGCCGCCAGCAATTGATATCCCTGGGCTTCGATCGTATCGAGAGCTTGATCAATGTCCGGGTGATTGTGCAGGCGAGTCCAGCGTGACGCCCCGGCAGTTGTCGCATGATGCCGCGGGATTTCTCCGCCGGGTGAAACCGCGTGAACATCCAATACGCCGGTGGCATCACAGGTCCGCAGAACAGCAGCAATGTTATGCGTCTTGTGGATGCCGTCGGCAAGCACGGTAAGATCGGGCTGACGGCGGGACAGTATCGTTTTTATCAGAGCGAAGCGTTGCGGTGTCATGAGTGAAAATGCCAGAAAGTTGACGGCTCGTTTACAAGGAGTCTGACAGTAAACCATCGTCGGTATCAACCATCAACATCAGGGCTTTCTATCAGCACCGATTGGCCTGTTGCCCACCAGTCGCAGAGTCGCAATAGTAGACTT
>JABDLQ010000325.1 GCA_013002925.1 Gammaproteobacteria bacterium
GACAAGCGTACCAGGTCAGCGCTGACGCCAGCGGTTGCAAGTTCAGATTCGCTAAGCTGGCGATGGGTGGTCGATGCAGGATGGCAGGCCAGTGACTTGGCGTCACCAATATTGACCAGACGCAGTATCATTTGCAGCGCATCGATGAAGCGGCTGGCCGCTTCGAATCCGCCTTTCACGCCAAAGCTGAGTATGCCGGACGCTTTGCCACCGGTAATTTTTTTGCAGTTTGCGTATAAATCGCTGTCTTCCAGGCCAGCGTACTTGACCCAGGTGACTTTCGCATGAGCATCCAGATGGCGGGCCACTGCCAGGGCATTGTCGCAGTGTCGTTCCATGCGCAACCCCAGGGTTTCCAGCCCCTGCATAATTAAAAAGGCACTGTGTGGCGCAAGCGCTGCGCCCGTGTTCCGCAACGGTACGACCCGGCATCGGCCAATATATGCGGCTTCGCCAAGCGCTTCGGTATACACCACACCGTGATAGGACGGGTCCGGCTCATTCAGCATTGCAAAGCGCCGTTTGTTTTTGACCCAGTCAAATTTTCCTGAGTCAACGATGACGCCACCAATCGTCGTGCCGTGGCCGCCAATGTATTTGGTCAGGGAATGCACGACAATATCGCAACCCAGCTCAAATGGCCGGCACAGATATGGGGTGGCCACCGTGTTGTCGACGATCACCGGCACGCCGTGCCGATGAGCTATCTCTGCGATTTTTTCAAGATCTACAACATTGCCGGCAGGGTTGCCAATCGATTCGCAAAACACCGCTTTGGTATTTTCGTCAATCTGGCTTTCCAGCGCCTCGAAATCATCATATGAAAAAAAGCGCACCTCCACACCGCGACGTGGCAATGAATGAGCGAAAAAATTATAGGTACCGCCATAGAGTTGGGACGTGCTCACTATGTTGTCGCCAACAGCCGTAATGCATTCGACTGCATAGGTGATTGCCGCCATTCCGGAGGCCAGTGCCAGTGCACCAACGCCACCTTCCATTTCCGTCAGGCGCTGTTCCAGCACCGCAGTCGTCGGGTTCATGATGCGGGTATAAATGTTGCCCGGCACTGCCAGGTTAAACAGGTCGGCGCCATGCTGGGTGTTGTCGAAAGTAAATGACGTAGTCTGGTAGATGGGAACAGCGGCAGCGTTGGTCGGTTCTGTGGCATCGTAACCGCTATGCAGTGCGATAGATTCGAGTTTCATTGGTTTCCCCGGGAGGTCTTGGTTTACAGGAATGCGGTGTTTTGTCAGGTCAAAGAGGATAGCAAACTATGTGCTGTAACGTGCGGTTATACAGTTTCTATTGCGACTATTTCGCCTGGCAAGACTCGATGCCGTGGCCGCGTGTCTGCGACCTGGTTGTAGTTAATTTTATAAACCCAGGGTTTCCTTATAGTGCCTGCGGCACATGGAGACATAGCGGTCATTGCCCCCGATTTGTACCTGCGCACCTTCGCGAACCGCCTCGCCGTCTTCATTGAGGCGTATCACCATTGTCGCTTTGGCGCCACAATGGCACACTGCTTTGAGTTCCTTGAGATTATCCGCCCACGCCAGCAAATATTTACTGCCTTCAAATAGCTCGCCCTGAAAATCAGTGCGCAGACCATATGCCAGCACCGGGATGTTCAGACGATCACAGACCTCGCCAAGCTGATACACGTGCGCTTTGCTTAGAAACTGTGCCTCATCAATCAACACGCAATGGACTGGCTGCACATGTGTCTGGCGACGCACGATGACCAACACATCATCTTCGTGTCCCAGGGTTACGGCTTCGGATTCAAGGCCGATGCGTGACTTGATAACGCCATCGCCGTCGCGATCGTTTATCTCTGGTGTAATGATCATCGTGTTCATGCCGCGTTCGCGGTAATTGTGACTCGATTGTAGTAACGAGGTAGACTTTCCGGCATTCATCGATGAGTAATAAAAGTACAGTTTGGCCATGTTCCTGCGCTGCTCGCAAATTGTAAGAAAATGGCGCTTATCAAAAAATCAACTTGTCCGGGCAGGATCATGACGCACACCACTATAGAATCGGATGATACCAAAGACTTGCTGAGTGCTGCGCAGGTGATGAAAAAAATACGCACTGCGCAGGAACGCCTGGCAGGCCATGCACGGGTAACACCGGTGCTGACCAGCACGACTCTTGAGCAGCGGGTCGGTCACGCGGTCTTTTTGAAATGCGAGAATTTCCAGCGGGTGGGTGCGTTCAAGTTCCGGGGTGCGTTCAATGCCATGTCAGCATTGCCCCGTGAACAACGCGAGCGCGGTGTTCTGACCTATTCGTCCGGTAATCACGCCCAGGCGATCGCGTTGTCCGGCAGACTGCTCGACACGCCGGTCACAATCGTGATGCCGCACAATGCACCGGAGGCAAAACTGGCGGCGACCCGCGGCTACGGGGCCCGTGTCGTGCTTTACGACCCTGACAGCGAGGAGCGGGAGACAGTGGCCGCAAGTTTGCCTGATGCCGCCCGGATGACATTGATACCGCCATTTGATCACTACGAGGTCATCGCAGGCCAGGGAACGGCTGCCGTAGAATTACTGGACCAGATCGATGCACCGGCACAACGTACGATACGACGTTTATTGGTGCCAGTGGGTGGCGGCGGCTTGTTGGCAGGTTGCGCGACTGCTGTAAAGGCCCTGGCACCGGATGTAGAGGTAATCGGGGTGGAACCTGAGCGCGCTGATGATGCTGCGCGTTCGTTTCGCAGCGGGCGCCTGGAGCGCATTGAACACGCTGATACCATTGCCGATGGTACCCGGACGCCGTCACTGGGGGTCCGCAATTTTGCCCTGATCCGGGAGTTGGTGGATGACATCATCACTGTCAGCGAAGACGATATCCGGGCAGCGGTCTACTTCCTGTTTCAGCGCATGAAAATAGTTGTAGAGCCGTCCGGGGCACTGGGGGTGGCGGCTATGCTTGCCGGCGCTACCGGGAGTCCGTCTGCGAGCGGCGTAATCATCAGCGGTGGCAATGTCGACAACACATTGTTCGCGAACATCATCAGTTCATCGTGACCAGCCAGCACCTTGCGCCGCCATTAACTGCAGCGCCGATGTCTGCGCAGCGAGATACTGCTGTTGGGTACCGTCCTGCACGTAATTAACGAGATCGGGCCAGAAATGCGGATCGGTGATTAACCTGGCCGTCAGTATTTCTGCCATGTGATCGGTGCGGTCCATCAACTGGCCGACGCTCGCCTGCCGCAGCAATACCGTAACCGGTGGTGCAAGTCCCAGTAACAGCACCCCAAGATCGGCACTCCTGTAGCACAGGTGTTGCGCATAAATCAGTGCGGCCAGTGCAAATTCACGCACCCGTGAGGGTGCTTTGGTGTGTAGCGGCAGGGCGTCACACAGAAGATCCGTCCAGAAAACGACATCTGCAAATTTCAGGTCAAACAGGCTGTACGGACACGACGACAGGCGTCGGTGACTTTCATCGGGCAGCGATGCCAGGGTCGTCCGCAGGGTGTCAGACAGACCTGGACTGATGCAGGTTTGCTCACCAGCGCCCAGAAGTTTAATAAACCGGTAATTCAAACTGGCTAATTCCCGCAAATAGCGTGCAGATTCTTCGTCAGTATAGAGCGGTGAATTACTGTGACTGGCCATTGGTGTCTCCGTGCGCAATGCAAATGTAATAACTCTCAGACTGGCTTCTGCAAACCGGGTTTGGCAGCCACAAATTTCCCTGAATGAGTCAAATAAACGATTCCGGGGCCAGATACCGGAATAATTCCCAATCTTGGCCAGATACGAAGTTTTGGTCCACTTGGACCAAATATGCTAACTTAATTTTGAAAATTGGTCCAAGTGGACCAAAAATGATCTTAAATATTGCAACGCAACAATAAGTGAGAAGACAATGACAGCGACATCGGCTCGTTATATGCGGGAAAGAGGTCAAACAGAGCTGGCATTGCAAATGATTGCGTTCGAGGCGCGCACACACACCATCCGTCGCTGCACCGGGCTGTCCGACGATCGGATCAGACGCCTGTACTCAACCTATTTCAAAGATGGGAACGGTCAGCAGGTTCGCCGGCAGCGTGGCAAGTCACCCCGGCGTACGGAGATATTTACCAGCAATCTGGAAAACGAACGTCATGCGGCTTCACTGGCCAGCCTGTTTGTGCAGTTTGATTTGCTGGCTGAAGAGCAGTACCTGCTGCATTCCCCGGCGAACCCGGGCATTGCCTACGGGATTCGATTCTGTCGGGCGTTTGCACTTTACAGCAACATTTGCGCGCCCGCCGTGTTCTGCTTTGAGCGCGCCTGGTCCCTGTGTGAAGCGCTGCGCGAACGAAACGAGCTGGCCATTCGCAACTGCAATTCCTGCAACGGAATTTTTGTCTACGATATCCTGTCGCTGCGGGCACCCGTGTGTTCCTGCTGCCGGATCAAAAAACAGGCCCGAAATATCGCAGACGCCAAAGGCGCAAAAACTGGTGCGCGAGATTGTCGATGCTGATTTGCTGCGCATAAGCGCGTACGTACAGAACCTGACAGTGCTTGTATCGGCAAATAAATTTCAGTAACAGCGGTAACTTAGCCAATCCAATGGTCTCATGGGTGCTGCCCGTCCGGGCGAATTGCGCTAGCATTGTCGGCCGGTCCGGGCCATCAGCATTCAGCGCCTGCGGATCGAATGCCGCTGAGAACGAGATGACTGGCGGCAACCCACCATCGCCAGGCCACCAGACGAGGTCCACTTGCCGCTAGCTCCTGATCCCCACGCGATTTTTACAATGGTTTTAACGTTGGTTGCGCTGTTGTTGTTTTCGCGGGACCGAATTCCATTGGAAACCTCTTGCCTGTTTATTCTGGTGGTCCTTATCGTGGTGTTCTTCGTGGCGCCGTATGAGGCGGCCAATGGCGCGATCATTGACGTCAGCGATTTCATCAAGTTCTTTGGCAATCAGGCGGTCGTAGCTATTGGCGCGCTGATGGTGCTGGGAAAGGGGCTTGAAGAAACCGGTGCGTTGCGCCCGTTAGTCCTGATGATGTCCAGTGGTTGGAAAGCGCGCCCGAAGATGACCATGCTGCTGACACTGACAGTCAGCGCCATTGCCAGTGCGTTTTTGAATAACACGCCCATCGTGGTCATGCTATTGCCGGTACTTGTGGCGGCTGCTATCCGCACCCATCAGTCGCCGAGCGGGCTGCTCATGCCAATGGGCCTGGCCACTATTATCGGTGGCATGTCGACCACCATCGGTACTTCAACAAACCTGATGGCTGTGGATATTGCGTCGGATTTTGGCCTGACCATTAACAGTTTGTTCTATTTTACCTTCCCTGTCGCTATCGCCAGCGTCTTTGGTTTGGGGTTCTTATGGCTCCTGGCCCCGAAACTGTTGCCGGAGCGCGTGCCGCCGATGGACGACACCTCACCGCGGGTTTTCAATGCCATACTGCGTGTCACCGAAGGCAGCTATCCACAAGGCAAAACGCTGTCCGAAGTATTGGCAAAAACGGGAAATCGCATGCAGGTAACGCGCATTCAGCGCGGCTATGGCCTGTTCGGCGAGGGGTTGTTTATCACCAAGCTGCCATCGGTAGAGATGCAGCCCGGCGATCTGCTCTACGTAAATGACCGACCGGACAACCTCAAGGAGTTCGAGCGCGAGCTGGGCCTCACATTATATTCGGTGGATGGTGAAGATGCCGACCTGGACACACCGGTTGATGATGCGCATCCACTGACCGCCAAAGGGCAGGCGCTTGCCGAAGTGGTCGTAACACGCGGTTCGCTGTTACACCAGCGCACGCTGAATGCCGTCAAGTTCGTGGCGCGTTACAACTTGTTGCCGCTTGCTATTCATCGGGCCAAAGGCCTGGATGTGGAATCTGACGGTAATATGGGGGACGTACGGTTGCGTGCCGGCGATGTGCTTCTGGTACAGGGAACCGAAGAAGCTATTCGCGATCTGCGTCAGGGGGGCGCGATGCTGGTGCTCGATGGCAAAGTCAGTTTACCCGACACCAAAAACGCGCGTCGGGCGTTGGCCATCTCTGCTTTTGTCATCGGCACTGCCGCGTTTGGAATCTTGCCGATCGTAGTAAGTGCGCTGATCGGAGTCTGTCTGCTGGTCATCACCCGGACGATGCGATGGAGCAGCTTGTTGGGTGCGATCAGCGCACCGGTCATTATGATCATCGTGACCAGCCTGGCATTGTCGCTGGCGCTGCTGCGCACCGGGGGCGCGGAGTATATTGCCCAGGTGTTCGTGGCGTCGACGCAAACTTTGCCCACGCCGTTTATTGTCAGTGGCTTGATGCTGGTGACCGCGGTACTGACCAATGTTGTATCAAACGCTGCCGCTGCGGGTATCGGTGTGCCCATCGCACTCAGCGTGGCGCAACAACTTGGCGCGCCGCCAGAACCGTTTTTTCTGGCAGTGTTGTTTGGTGCGAACATGAGTTTTGCTACACCGATGGGTTATCAGACCAATCTGTTGGTCATGGCTGCAGGCGGCTATAAATTCAGCGATTTCCTGAGAGTGGGTGTACCGCTTACGTTGATCATGTGGCTGGCTTTTTCAATAATACTGCCGTTCATGTACAAGCTCTAGGTAAAAAGACCGGTCATTGTATTACGCGCCCGAGGCTTGATTTGTCGAGCATTTGCAACGGCTGTCAGACCACAGGTTCAGCACCAACGCACCGCGGATCGTGCAGGAATGAAAATTTGCCGGCGGTCCAAAGTTCTACGCAAAAATAATTTTGGTTTGTAAAACCTTTGGCATGGTCTGGCGGTCTGTTATTTAGTGCAGTTGATTGGCAGGTGTTACTGGTACCAGTGCATGCTCAAGTTTGGGCTAGCACGCCATTGTTATATGCAATGAGATTGCAGGTTGTTCTACCGCTGGTAATGATCGGTAGCCGTTTGTTTTATGCAAACGAAGCGACGCGTGTTGAGGATATACAGGAACGATCAGGCGGATATTTTATGCAAATAAATAGTGCAGGAGGATGGGATCGATGAAATGGTTATGGTTGGGTGTAGTGATGTACGGGTTGATGGCGTGCTCGCCATCGGACAATGGGCAGGCGGCAGACGGGCAGGCGGAATCCGGGGTTGCTGCTGTAGCACCCGGTAAACCAATGCAGGCGACCGCTGATGAAATAGCGGCAGAAGTAGAGCGCGCCAATCAGTTTTTTGAACGCACGTTCATGGATGGTGTCATGCGCAGCCCGACATTTCAGGCTTACCTCGGCATAAAAAAGGATCAGGACAAGTGGAATGACATTTCCGATGAGAATGCAAAGCGTGAACTGGAAATCACCCGACGCGAACTCAAGGAACTGCGCGAGACCATTGACTTCAACAAGCTTGATGAGCCCACCAAACTCAGCTATCGACTCTATGTCGAGCGGGCGGAGCAGGATATTGAGAATTTTCAATATCGCTTGCATAACTATCCGATAAACCAGATGTATGGCGCACAGTCCAGGTTGCCATCGTTTCTGATCAATATTCACCGTATCGATGACGAAACGGATGCACGGGGATATATCGCCCGACTGAACGGTATTGATGAGCAGATTACCCAGGTCATCGAGAATCTGAAGTTGCGCGAAAGTAAAGGGATTGTTGCTCCGAAATTTGTGTTTCCCTACGCCATTAGTGACACCAAAAATGTGCTGTCCGGAAAGCCCTTTGTGAGTGATGCACTGGAGGACAGTGCTTT
>JABDLQ010000328.1 GCA_013002925.1 Gammaproteobacteria bacterium
ATCTGACCTCGTTCGGGACCGGGGTGGCGCTACTCGCCAATATCCCGATCATGTTGATCTTCGGGCACCAGGCCATGCGTGCGTATCACCACTACTTCAACCGCGTCAAAGCCGGCCTGGCAGAACCGGGCCTGGGTACGCCTGCACCATCGCTGGATGAAATACTGGACGGCAAAGACTAGCGACGCTGACGACCACCCCAAAAAAAGCCCGGCACCGTCCGGGCTTTTTTATCAGGCAACCGGGGACGCCCATCATTCGCGCGATCCGGGACACCTATCACGTAGCCAGAACACCCACAAACGCACAGGGCCGCCGGTTACTGCGTTACGGAAATCGCACAACTAACTGACACGCAAAATTCTGTGGATTAGCCTTCTTTGGCAATTGACCGCAGTATTCAAACGTCACAAATTTGATTACGCCAGTATTGATGAAATATTCACTCGCGCCTTGTACGTTTGATTCACGAGCTGTTTCTGGTCTTTTGAAACGCATCCAAAGCGCGTTGGCGAGCTACTTTTCGGTCAATGATCGGTCGCGGATAAGATTTGCCAAGCTTCACGTCAGCATCGGCCAGCACGTCAGCCGGCGCATCCGCTGGCCGATGAATCCATTTTTTCGGCATTTTTTTCAGCTCGGGAACCCATCGGCGCACATAGTCCCCCTGGGCATCAAATTTTTCGCCCTGCAAAATCGGATTAAAAATTCGAAAGTATGGCGCTGCGTCAGCACCACATCCGGCGACCCATTGCCAACTGGCGGAATTGCTCGCCAGATCAGCATCAACCAGCGTATCCCAGAACCAGGCTTCTCCCTGTTGCCAGGGAATTAACAGCTCTTTTACCAACAATGATGCCACGATCATACGCACACGATTATGCATCCAGCCAGTGTGCCAAAGTTCCCTCATTCCAGCGTCTACCACGGGAAAACCTGTTTGTCCTCGTTGCCACGCACGCAGATTCCGGGAGTTTTTGCGCCAGGGGAAATTCGCAAAGTTTGCGCGAAACGGTTGTTCCTGCAGTTTGGGGAAATGCTGCAGCAAGTGATACGAAAATTCTCGCCAACCCAATTCAGACAGAAAGGTTTCGGCTCCACGTGTGTCCTTGCCGTGTACCGTTAAATGCTGTTGGGTTGCATGCCAGACTTGAGCGGCACTGATCTGCCCGAAATGCAGGTAAGGCGATAAGCGCGACGTTCCTTTGTTTCCCGGGATATCGCGTTCCTTTCGATAAGCGGCCACGGCGTCATCCAGGAATTCCTGCAGTGATGCATGGGCGGCGTCTTCTGTCACGCTCCAGTTATCTTGCAGCCCACCGGACCAGTCGGGATTTTCAGGCAGAAGCTTCAGATCCGGCAGCGCGAGCGATGCGACATCACCTCCAACAAAATCGACCTGTCGCGGCGCCTTAAGAGGTGGTGGAGGCGGCGGTTGCTGGAGGCAACTCTTCCAAAATGGTGTAAATACTTTGTACGGTTGATTGGTTTTGTTTCGCAGCGTTGCCGGGTCGAACAGAATGTTGCCGGCAAACCGTTTGACCTCAATTCCATCATCCTCAAGCCGATCATGCAGTCGCTGCTCAACATCATGCATATACGGCTCATAATTGCGACTGAAAAACAGCGCTTTTGCCTCGACTTCGTGCACCAGACCTTCAAGTTCTTCAACAAAATCGCCGCGCCTTAATATGAGTTGGCCGCCGTGCTTTTGCAGGTTCTTATCAAGATCTGCTAAGGCATGGTGCAACCACCAGCGACTGGCCCCTCCCAGAGCCCACTCACCCGGGGATTTGTCGTCAAGAACATAGCAGGCCACGATGCGATAACCTTCTTCCACAGCGCGGTTCAGCGCACGATGATCATTAAGTCGCAGATCCTGACGAAACCAGACAATTGCATTATTCATAGTGCGAGAATAGCTCAAAACAGTGAAATTACGGTGATTTTTGTGCAAAGAGTACCGGCCCTGTGGGGTGATGGGTGTCCCCACTGAGTGTTGGGCCGCTCTGCAGGTGTGGGTGTCCGCCGTTGAGGGTTGTTGTTAGAATGCCGTCACCGAAGAGAATGGATCTTTTTCATGCCCAAATATATTGGCGAACCGGAGTTCAGACATGGGGCGCCCGAAAAAATCGGGGTCTTGGTGACCAACCTCGGCAGTCCGGAAAACTGCGATACTGGCTCGGTGCGGCGGTACCTGGCGGAGTTTTTGGCGGACCCTCGTGTGGTAGAGGTTCCGCGTTTCCTGTGGCGAATCATTCTGCATGGCATCATTTTGCGGTTTCGTCCGTCCCGCAGCGCTAAAGCTTATGCAAAAGTCTGGACTGCAGACGGTTCACCCTTGATTGATATCGCGGCCCGGCAAAAGGATGGCATAGAACAGCGCCTGCGAAAGGTCTTTGGTGAAAATGTCGAAGTAGAGTTGGCGATGCGCTACGGCAAACCGTCGGTCCCTGACGCTCTCGAGCGGCTAAATCTGAAAAATGTGCGCAAACTGCTCGTTTATCCACTTTACCCCCAGTACTCGGCGGTGACGGGCGCCTCAACTTTTGATGCGGTGGCTGCGGTGTTAACCCAAAAACGCTGGATCCCGGAATTGCATACCATCAATCAGTATCATGATGAACCCGGCTATATTGATGCGCTGGCAACATCAGTGGAATCGCATTGGGAAGAACATGGCCGCGGTGAGCGCCTGCTGATGTCGTTTCACGGGGTGCCCCGGCGCTATCTGCTGAACGGCGACCCATACCACTGTCAGTGTCACAAGACAGCACGATTGCTGGC
>JABDLQ010000375.1 GCA_013002925.1 Gammaproteobacteria bacterium
GGACGGTAACAAAGCTTGGTGAACGAATGAATTCCGGCGCATCCGTGGAGCTCGCTCCCGCCCCTCAATGCCGCCTGGCATTCACGGACACACTGCTATTTGTAAATGGCAGGGCATATCCTTGCGATGAAGTATTTTCCCGGGCGTTATGTGACGGGAAAATTGTTGCACCACTTTCGAAGATGCAGCTCAACCTGCTGGTCGAACTACTCAACGACGGCAGTCTGTTAATCGTCACGTGATACGATTGCGTCGTCAGCACGATTGACGACGGGCATTGCAATCAGTAATGTCAGCAAGAACCCTGCCAAGGCGGTGCGTGCTAGACTTGCCAAACCGCAACTAGCACCCAGCGCATGCGGACAAGATACATAAGACTAAAAGACCGGTGAGCTGACTATCTGATGCGTTCCGCAACAAAACAGGCTGGTGTGTGTTTGCATCTGAGCAGCCTCCCGGGACCTTATGGTATCGGAGAAATCGGCGCTCATGCCCGTGATTTCATTCACACGATAGGTGCACTGGGCATGCGTGTCTGGCAGTTTCTGCCCACCGGACCGGTCGCTTATGGCAATTCACCTTATCAACCATTGTCCATTCATGCCGGGAATGAAATGTTGATCGCGATCGACGGTTTGATTGCGGATGGCATGTTGACCGCTGAGGAGGTTCATCCTCTGACAGCGCTGCCGCATGAGTACACCGACTACTCCGGGCTGATACCGCTAAAAAAGAAATTACTCGATCTTGCAGCCGAGCGATTCCTGACAAGCGCTGGTCCTGCGGAGCAGCAGGCTTATGCAGATTTTCTGGCACAGCACGAGCAACGCTGGCTGCACAACTATGCGCTGTTTCGCACGCTCAAAACCCTGCATGATGAGCGTGCATGGCCGGAATGGGAGCCTCGGTACATCCACCGTGAGCCAGCAGCGCTTGAACAGCTGACGAGCAATTATGCAATCGAAATTGCGCGCATCAAAGTGCTGCAGTTTTTCTTTTTCAGCCAATGGACCGAGCTGCATGATTATGCACGGCAACACGATATCACCTTGTTTGGAGATATCCCGATCTATCTTGCGCTTGACAGTGCCGATGCCTGGGCCCGACCCGATTTGCTGGAAATCGACGAGGACGGAAGGCCGCTTGCCGTGGCTGGGGTGCCACCTGACTATTTCAGCGCGGACGGACAATTATGGGGGAATCCGCTGTATGCATGGCGGCGGCATGCCGAAACCGGTTTCGAGTGGTGGATCGACCGCGTTCGGCATGCCACCACGATGATGGATCTGGTACGCCTGGATCATTTTCGAGGCTTTGAATCCTATTGGTCCATACCGGCATCTGCAACCACGGCGCGTGACGGGAAATGGCTGAAGGGCCCGGCCGATAGCCTTTTCGACGCGCTAAAAAATGCCCTGGGTAATTTGCCGCTGGTGGCGGAAGACCTGGGTGATCTGTCCGATGATGTGGTGGCATTTCTTTCGCGTCTGGGGCTCCCCGGAATGACGGTACTGCAGTTTATGATTGGCGAGGATGATTTTGACGTGCAGCAGATTCAGCGCAATACGGTGTGCTACACAGGTACTCATGACAATGACACCACTGTGGGTTGGTTTCTTGGCGGCCCCGGCGACGTGCGCTCACCACAGGAGATCGAGGATACCCAGAGACTGGTGCTGTCCAGGACCGGTGGTACTGCAAGCACGGTTCATCTGGACCTGATTCGGGTCGCCTTGAACAGCGCCGCCGAACTGTGCATCATTCCCATGCAGGACATCCTGGGTCTTGGTTCAGAAGCACGGATGAACACCCCGGGAACCACAACAAACAACTGGCGCTGGAGGCTGGGTGATTGCCGTGTCACCGGGGTGAAGCACGCTGCAGTGCAACATGAGCAGGATTTAGATTGTAGCCCGCAGGTTGATGAGGCGGTGTGTCGAACCATTCGCAAAATGGTCGCAGCATCAGGCCGTACTGCCGAATAACAGGCACGGGTGGTAGGATGATTTGCAGGTGACCATCGAAAACCATTGCCTCGGATTAGGAGCGGCAAGTCTTTTTATAAAATTTGAAAGGAGAAGTGCATGAGCCAGGATTCCGGTAATTCAGCACTGTCACATAGCGAGTCTGGTAGTGATGATGAACTCAGGGACTCCCGTTTTGTCAGTCGACTCACGGGTGAAACACTGGCGCTCATACTTGCGGGCGGACGAGGTTCGCGATTGCACGAATTGACCAACTGGCGAGCCAAACCTTCGTTGTATTTTGGAGGCAAGTTTCGGATCATCGATTTTCCACTGTCCAACTGTTTGAACTCGGGTATTCGCCGGATCGGTGTGCTCACTCAGTACAAAGCGCACTCCCTGATACGCCACCTCGTCAATGGCTGGTCAAAATTTCAGGCCGGTAGCAAAGAATTTGTGGAGATTTTGCCGGCGTCGCAGCGAGTGGACGGTGAATGGTACCGGGGTACGGCAGATGCCGTTTATCAGAATCTGGACATTATCCGCACGCATCAGCCGTCCAAGGTGCTGATTCTGGCGGGTGACCATGTCTATAAAATGGACTATGGCCCGTTATTGGTCGCCCACGACAACAAAGAAGCTGATATGTCCGTGTGTTGTATTGAAGTGCCGTTGGCAGAAGCCGCCGGTGCCCTGGGAGTAATGAGTGTCAACGAGGATGGTTATGTCGTGGGTTTTGAAGAGAAACCGGAAAACCCGACACCCATTCCGGGCAAGCCGGATTTGTGTCTGGCGTCGATGGGCAACTATGTCTTTAACACTGACTTTCTGTATGAGCAGGTGATCAAGGACGCAGATACACCCGGAACCAAGCACGACTTCGGGGGCGATATTATTCCATCGATTATTGATACCTATAAAGTTTATGCGTATCCGTTTCGTGATTCCAAAACCGGGGCGCAAGCGTACTGGCGCGATGTCGGTACTCTGAGTGCATTCTGGGAAGCCAACATGGAACTTGTGTCCGTGTCTCCGGAATTAAACATGTATGACAAAATATGGCCGATCTTTACCAACCAGGAACAGCTGCCGCCTGCAAAATTTGTATTTGATTATACGGAACGCTGCGGGCAGGCCGTGGATTCGCTGGTGTCGGGCGGCTGTATCATCTCTGGGGCTCGTGTAAAAAACTCGTTGATGTTTTCCAACTGCCGGGTATTGTCCTACACACTGATCGAGGACTCGGTTGTGCTTCCGGATGTTGAAATTGGCCGCAATTGCCACTTGCACCGATGTATTATCGACCG
>JABDLQ010000402.1 GCA_013002925.1 Gammaproteobacteria bacterium
CAGCGAGCTCGTGGCAGCGGATGATGTGTTTGTCACGACGACGGCTCCAAAGCAACTGCTCGATGGTCGTCTCAAAGTGGCAGCTGAAAATGCCCGCCTGGACAGATTTACCAACGCACTAAAACAAATTGATCTGGCCGATGCATTGGGGGTAAACGATCCACGGATCGCCGAAGCACGTGCCCGTTATACCGATCAAAGAAATGCTTATTTGACGGCAACCACCGGCGGAATGAATGATATCAGGGCAATGGGAGCAGTGCTGGGCCGATTACAGGCCAGCATGGATGACTACGCCGTTTTCGCTGCACGTCTGCAAAGGCTGCTGAAAAAACGCATCGAGGAGCTGGCACCGGCAAATCGCAGCAGTGCCGAGAATCTGTTCGCAGCGGCGCAAACGCCGTTTCCGTCGCTGGACATTAATTGGCCCGTCACAAAAGCTCCGGCTCCCCGTCAGGAGCCAGTGCCTGAGCCTCCGGTAGTGGCGGAGGTAACTACACCACGACCCGGTACCAGCACATCACCAGTACGCCCTTCGACAACAACGCAGACCGGTCTCGGCAAAGTCTGCCGTACCAGCATTGCCGGTCAGGGCAAGAGTCGAAATTGTTACGATGAACTGTCCGATAATGTTCGCTTGCCCATTTTGGTGGTTATACCCGGTCTAGGTGGAGGCGCCCCGTTTGCCATGTCCCGATCGGAAGTATCCATAAAGGATTTCAATCTGTATTGTGTGCAAAGTGGCGCTTGCAACAGTTTGACCGGAAATTCCAGTTTGCCGGCTACCAATCTTGGGATTAGCCAGATGCAGGCGTATGTAGAATGGCTATCTTCAGTCAGCGGCGCGCAGTACAGTTTGCCCACGCTCGCACAATGGCAACATGCGGCACGCGCCGGTGGCGGGGCTATCAACCCGAGCATAAATTGTGTACGCAATGTAGGAGGGCGCCAGGCTGATGGGTTTGAATTGGTCAATGTCAGTATGGGCGGTAAAGCCCGTGCAAACGACTGGGGGCTGCGGCAAATTTTTGGCAATGCGCAGGAGGTGGTAAGCCAGGGTGGCGCCTTCGTGGCTGCAGGAGGCGCCTACAGTGACAGAGTCTCCGACTGCACGCCGGATTTTACCCGCACCGTGAGTGGCGCGGAGGAGCGCACCGGGTTCAGAATAGTGCGTATGATTAATTAATCTGATGCGAATGTGCCCAATCAAATGAAGCAGACGATCAAGGAGCAATTACGCGTACTCGTCAAAGAACACGAGCGGGGGCTTTTGCCGACTGCCGATTACCGGCGCTTACGCAGCGCGTTACTGGACAGAGCTGCTGAGGGAGACTTTGAGTCTTACGAAGAACACAGTCACACAGTTCCGCGCGAAGCACCTCGTGCGCCAGCCTCCGAACCGGCAGCACAGCCTGTGGCACCACCTCCCGACACGCCAACGGGTGGAGTTCCTGCTGCCGGTAGCGAGGAATCCGAAACGCTGCCGCCCAGACAACGCCTGAAACCGACACTTACTCCATTATCACCAGACGCAGGTATCAACTGGAAATTGCTCGGTGGTGCCGGGCTTGGTGTCGCTCTTTTCATTGCGTTGGTGGTTGTCTGGATGTCAGGTACTTCGAAGGATGTTGTGATATCGGAAAATAAACCGAATGCAGCAGGGGTTGAGATAATTGACCCGGCACAGATCATTATCGAAGAATTTATGGGTGATTCAGACTGGACACCGGGCAGAGCGCGACGCTTTATACGCGATTGGGAAGACTTGTCTGTGGAGGAGCAGACCGCGGCCAAGGCATCCAGCGGTTATCGCGAACTGGCCCGCGAGCTACGCAACCGCCTTAAACTGACAGAGTTGTCTGACACCGGCGCGCCATCGGCAACAGCCACGGCGTTACGCACCCTCGCAGCGAGTCTTGAAATTCGTGTCGAATCACGTTTTGCGGGCATCGATGAAACTGCTGCAGACGCGCGCCAGACGACAGCTGCGGTGACAGATGAAGCCCTGTCAGACCTGCAGAACAACCCCGATAAGATTGCAGACGACAACAACATGACGGAAGCAGTGGCTGATAAAGGTACCGAAATTTCTCAGCAACAGGGCACACGTGACTATAACGGGTTTGCATTGGAACCGGCCACGAATGAACGTGTCGCCACGCCGGCGATTGATGATGCAGGTGGTACAAGCGCAGATAAACATGTCAACGCAAAGACGGCGGAAGTGCAGGCAAGGGGTGAGGATGACTCCACATCGCTCTTGGCAACTACAGTGTCAACAGATCCTGGCATAACAGCCGTGAGCACTGCTGTGGGAACCGGTTCAGAGCCTGCAATGAGGGTGCCCGATCCGGAGCCGGAAAACGAAGTGCGTGATCAGGAGCGGGACGTCGCGGTGGTTGATGTGGCGCAAGCATCGACAGTCGCCGAAACAGTGCCGATCGCAAAAAAAGAGGCGACGAAAACTGCCGCGACCGGGCGTTCAGCAACGTGTAATACCGCTATGCTTGGCACGCGTCGCAAATATTGTCGCGATCGACTTAATGATGGTTCAGACGGACCGCGGCTTGCCATCGTACGCACTGGCAGATTTCGCATGGGCAGTACCTCACGGGAGGAAGAGCAGCCCGTGCGTGATGTGGTTGTCAGCCGCCCATTTGCCCTGAGCACGACGGAAGTGTCCTTTGCCCAGTTTGCACGATTTTGCCAGGACACTGCGCGTGAGTGTCCAAAAAATCCCTGGGGTGACATGCAGTTGCCCGTAGTCAACGTCAGTTGGCACGAAGCCCGGCAATATGCCGACTGGTTGTCAGTGCAGACCGGTGCAACGTACCGTTTACCCACAGAAGCCGAGTGGGAATATGCCGCGCGTGCAGGAACGATGACAGATTATCCTTTTGGCGATGAGATCAGCTACCTGCAGGCACATTTTAGCGATACACGAAAGCAGGATCAGCCGGTTGCAGTTGACGGTGCATTGGTCATCGCTAATAAATTGGGTCTAAAACACATCGTCGGTAATGTCAGTGAGTGGGTGGAGGACGCGTGGTTCGACAACTACTCGGGCGCACCGGGTGATCAAAGTGCCAGGCTAGGGAGAACCGATCTGGCACGCGTGGTGCGTGGTGGATCGTTTGTCGATCGTGCGCCGGATTTGCGCTCTGCAGCACGCACGGCACTCGCCCCGGATAGCCGGGTGGAGCACGCGGGTTTCAGGGTTGCACGTGAGATGCAGTGATCGCATCAGAAAGTTTTTTCTGG
>JABDLQ010000409.1 GCA_013002925.1 Gammaproteobacteria bacterium
AAACATCGGTAGCGTAAGGCTGGCAGGGAAGCCCCGGTTGAGGCCGTCTGTCAGAGCGGTCGCGGTTAGCACCACGACCGGCCATGATGCGATATCCAGCGCGCCGCGCAGTTTAGGACCGGTTTCCTTGTGCACAACGAAATGCCGTAACAGCAAGAATACCGTAGCGCCGAGCACGGCCATTGCCAGAGAATCCAGAGTATAAAAATACGAGCTGCGAATGAGCATTACTATCGGTGCCAGAAACAGAATCAGTTTGGCGAAGCGACCCTCAAACGTGGTGAGAGTTTCGTCATCTTTTCCCAGTGTTCTGACCAGGTAGAGACTGATACAAATAGCGGCGATGGCTACAATACTGGAAGCCAGTGACGCCCGTACCGGTAACAACAGCAGTGCACCGGACGCCAGAAACAGTCCGGACAGCCAGCGCGCCGAACGCCGCGCCAGCACCGCAAACGCCAGCATCGTTACGGGCACCAATACTGCTGCTGCTCCAATGCTGGTGGCAAACACCTTAACCGGATCGTTGGCGACCCACGAAGCATAGTCTGGATAATGACCCAGCAGGCCATCAAACTGCACGACCGAGTATATTAGTGCGCCCAATATTGTGAAGTTGGCAACGACTGAAACCAGGCTCAGGCCAAAAAACAGGCGGGCACCCTTGTGTTCTTTGAGCACAAAACTCAGGCTGAAACCGCCGGCAGTCAGCAATAGCGTCTGGGCCAGCAGCTTGAAATATCGTTGCAGATCGTTGCCCTCCAGCCAGCCTTGCATGAGAAACACCGACATTGCTCCGACCATGATGGCGGCGCCGGCGACGCGTAATAATTCTGAGAATGTCGCGAACCGGCGCATCGTAGCGAGCACCTGCCGCAAGCGGCCCTTAGTGACCTGGTCTTGCGGGATGGCGCGGTGGTACTCAACATCCGCTGGCAGTGCGTTAAGCTGAGTCATGATCCCGCCCCTCTTCGTTTAACAGCGCATCAAGTTCAGCTTCAAGCTCAGCCTGGTCTTCGACTTCGATGAAGCCGGCTTCCAGCGTATCCACTTGGTCGTAGTTTCCTGAAGACAGCTCGGATTCAGTGATTAACACTTCCCAGCGATCAAAAGTTTCTTCAATGTCACTGGCGTTAGCTCCATTGAGGTTGTTGATAATCCGCATGGCATCTGCCACGGATTCGCGCGAACGCATCATGTTGCGCTGCTGGTTCATCTCGGCCAGGCGTGCCTGAATCTTTTGCAGGGTGTCAGCTACCTGGCCTTCGAGTTCATCATGCTGTTTGAGGCTGGCGTTTATGTGTTCGAGTTGTGCCTGCACCTGCTTGCGGCGACGGACACATTCGAGAGCTCTGGGTTTATCATTTGCGGCTACCGTTTTTGCCCGTGATGCCCACGCGGCTTCCGCACGGTTCAGACTGTGTGCCCGGGCGCGCAGCGTCTCGCCGTCTTTTTGGACTCGCGCCAGGCGGACGCGCGCCTTGGCGGCGCTGGTCTGGGTGCTTTTGATGGCAGCCGCCACAATGGCGTCATGGTTTTCGACCCGTGTGATGGCCTGGTCGACACTGGATGTAATGGTTGCACTGATTCGTTTGAATAACCCCACTGCTCTGTCTCCTGTCGTTTTGAACGTGGCGATATGATCACGAGAAGGTCAAAAATACGCAACTATTATCAAATAAGTAGTGCAATAATTATCTTTTAGTATAATATAAGTGTACTTTTCGGAGGCGCTATGGCCACCAGCTCAAGTTTAGTTAAATTACTCAAAAAACAAATTCGCACGCAGGGCTTCAACTACCAGCAGATAGCGGCTGCGCTGGATTTGTCCGAGTCTGCGGTAAAACGCATGTTCTCCACCGGCAATATGTCGTTGCGGCGGGTCGATGCGATTTGCGAAGTGCTGGGGCTGGATATGAGCGACCTCCTGGGTCTGATGGAGCAGGACCGGGAGCGTGTCGATGAGTTGTCCGAAACCGACGAACAAAAACTGGTTGATGATCCGCGCCTGTTGCTGGTGGCGTATTGCATGGTCAATCATTGGACATTCGCTGACATTCTAAAGCGCTGGAATTTGAGTGAAGCAGAAGTGGTGCTGTGTCTGGCAGAACTGGATCGTATGAAAATGCTTGAGCTGCTGCCGGGTAATCGGGTCAAGACCCTGGTGAGCAACAATTTCAAATGGCAACCTCACGGGCCAATTGAGCGATTTTTTCGCTCACAAGTACAGCAGGAGTTTCTTGGTGGTGAATTTAGCGTAGAGGGCGATCTGCACCTGGTAAAAAACGGTGATATTTCACGCACGGCAAAGATGCGCCTGCGCGAGCGTCTGAAAATTGTCGGCGATTTGTTTGACGACATCACTGTGGAAGAGCGCCGCATCCCGGCCGATGAGCGTCATGGCACGACGATGGTGCTGGCAATACGACAATGGCAATATGCTGCGTTTCGACAATTTGAACGAACATGATGTTCATGATTGAGCGGTTACAATAAGCGGGTGTTAGCATACGGATCAGGATCGGCAGCGAAGATCGGGCAAAGCTGATGCTGGCAGCAGCAGCTGAACATCCATTCGTCCTTACATCACTACCGTATCACCCACGCTTTACCTGAGCGCCGATGCCGTTCAAGATCGCAACTTCAATGACTGACTCCGGAACCTGTGCCCCATGAATTCGAGCCAATCCACTAACGCCCGCGACGCGACTTACACCACGATTGCGCGGCTGCTGCACTGGGTAGTCGCGGGTATGATTGTCGTGCAAGTCGTGTTGGCGAAACTTGCCGAGCAGGCCGAGGAGGCAGGTCAGTTGATGCGCCAGCTTGGTGTTCTCGCCAATCACAAATCTGTCGGTATATCTATTCTTGGTCTGGTGG
>JABDLQ010000431.1 GCA_013002925.1 Gammaproteobacteria bacterium
GATTCCTCAAGGTTTCCGACAACCGGATGCGCTCTCCCTGCATTTTCACCCCAGCGCGCTATATGCGGTGCCAGCTTGTCGGGGTCTGTGCTACGGGTCAGGAACCAGACGGTACCACCGCGCTCCAGCAAACGGGCAACAAGTCGGCTGCCGATAAATCCGGTCGCGCCGGTAACAAAATAATTCATGCTCATCCTTCTTTAATTTATCAGTCCGCTTGGACCGGGCGGAACGAAAAACAGACTCTGAAAGATATTCAGGTCCGCAAAATTTACTATGCCACTACCGTCCAGATCAGTAGCAAAATCGCCGGTCTGGAAAAAATCGACCTGCATCATTGCGAGGTCTGCGAAATTGACGAAATTGTCGTTGTTGAAATCCCCGTCACACAGATTGCCGAACCCGTCTTCGTCGGTGTCGAGTTGCGACTGATTGGCAACCTCGGTGCAGTTATCAATTTGATCGTCAATTCCGTCCAGATCGAGATCCAGTATCTGCGAAGCCTGGGCGGTGCAGATTTGCAGACCCCAATTGTTCAGCACGCCACCGTCTGCAGCAAAATTATCGGTTACCAGCAGGTTCCAGTCCCCGGCCCCGCTTGAGCCATCAAAGGCGGCCAGCGGATTGGCCGGCTGATAAACCCCGCCATCTGTCGGTGGGCAAGGAAATGCGCCGGGTGCGGCCTCGTCATCAAAATTGATGTCGAGATCGTCATCATTGTTGCACGACTGCACCATGATCTGCACGCTGGGACGCTCCGGGTGGCGGGCATGACCGTTGAGCGGACCTTCGAGCTTGATATCAATGTCGTTTATCCAGCTATGAGTCGCCCGCAGGTCGACAACATTGACATCGACTATCACACCCTGGGCACTAACGGTCATAGAGGAGGTAACCGTGCCGGTAGCGGCGGCCGGTATTGTTACCGGCACATCCGGGCTCGTAAAAGTCTGGCACTGCGAAGCGGCAGTTGTGAAGCTGGCGGCTGCCGACGTTGCCGAACCACAGGCATTGTTCGCGGTCACCCGCCAATAGTGCACGGTGCCCGGCTGCAACGCGGCCGGCGGCACAAAGCTGCGCTCCTTCGTCCCCGTTACGGAAAAGACCAGGTTCGTAAAACCAGGATCAGTTGCCACTTCCAGGTCATAAGAAAATGCGCCGTCAGTCTGGTCCCAATACAGCGTCTGAATACTGGAAACTTCAACAGCGTCAATGGCCGGCAGCAGCAACTGCGGGCTGCCCGGTAAAGCCTGGGATAACTCCAGCGAAAAATTCTGATCAAACCGCAGTTCACCCGCAGTCCCGGTCACGGTCAGCGGATACTCCCCGGACAAGGCTCCGTTGACCGATGCAGACACGATCGCATCGGCCGGTGGGGTGACAACATCAGGTGTCATTGATAACACCACCCCGGCGGGCGCACCCGCGGCCTGCAAATTTACATCGCCGGTGAAACTACCAATGGGATCAATAGTGATGAAGCTGCTATTAATGCCATCACCACAAACTGATAGCGTGCTATCAGTGCCTGCCAGCATGAAACCCGGCTCAAGCGCTGTTGGTCGTAACACAAACAGGCCCTGCTCAATGCCGCTGACTATGACAGTGCCGCTCTCGAAATATGGGTACACGCTCCAGGACCCGTTAAAGCTGGCGGAATCGCTGCCGGGAAATACATCGAAAAATCCATTCTGGGACAACACGCCGACCGCAATGTTGGACAGGTCAATAATGCGCAGACCAGCCCGATAGTTTGCCTGGAAGGAAAAATTTCCCTTCACATACTGGTTGTGATCAATGGCGGCAGCCGTTGAAAGAAAACTATTGAGCACCTGCGGCGCGTCCAGGTTACTGACATCCCAGATATAGGTTCGGGTATTGTGGCCGAAATCCAGCTCATCCCCTTCATCATCCAGCAGCAAAAAAGTGTGATCTTCAGTCAGCCAGCCCTGATGGGCATAGCTGACGCCGCTGTATGGCACGCGTGCCAGCTGGACCATGTTCGCCTTGTCGGTGACATCGACTATCGTCAATGTGTCTTCATTATAATTAAAACAGATCTCCTGCCCCTGGTGATCGGGATCAGGCCCGTTGTATACGACACATTGGGCGTCATGAGTATAACCATCGGCGCTGTAACAACCGGCAAACTCAGGCACGGCCGGCCGGCTGATGTCGATCATGTGCAGCCCACCGCCACAACCGTCGTCTATATTTCGGGAGCCTACAGCATAGGCAAAACCGGTTTGCTCATTAATCACGATGTTGTGGGCAGCACCAAATTCCGCGTAATGCGTGGTTGCCGTGAAGGTGCGCGGTGATGTCACGCTACGCAATTCCGTCAAATCAAAAACCTGCATGCCATGACTACTCGCTTCACTGACAATGTAGACATGGTTGGCAAATGTTTTCAGATCACGCCAGCTGGAATTGGTTGTGTGTGTCGGCAGCATGCCCAGGTACTCGGCATGTTCCGGCTCAGACACATCAACAAATGCGGTGCCATTGGTCTTACCAATCAGTGCGTATTCTTTTCCTGTCTGCGGGTCGGTCCAGCCCCATATGTCATTTGCTTCACTACCGCCGATTGAGCTGAGCGGTAACAGCGACATCAGGTCGACGTTATTACAGGGATAAATACCGGCCTGGCCATTTTCGCAATGTGTGATGTCTTCCGGGTCGCGGCTGGGCGCCTTGTCGGCAGATGTACGAATGCCCAGATGCGGCGATGATTTCACCAGCCGACTCATCGTGTGATAGGCCGAATCAGCATCCGGCGGCACCGGGCAAGACCCGGCGACAGGCGTAAGCAACGCAATAACAAGCGTCAGCAAAATCTTCAGGCCTGTTTGCCCGCTATATCGCATAAATCCCCCAAGAGAGCTATCCGGTTAATTTGTGCTATGCACAATATTCTCAGCCCGGTTTTGCGCTTAGTTTAAGGACTGCCGGCCGCATTTGCCATTTACACCAACGGTTCAGCCTGAGCCCCAGGACAAGAGCGCTCCGCACATGAAGCGCTAATTACTGGCCAAACAGAATATTGACGCGGCGATTGCGGGCGCCCTTTTTTTCTACCTTACCCAATAGCAAAGGGCCGATTTCGCCCGTCTGCGCGACGTGAGTGCCACCACAAGGTTGGAGGTCGATATCTGAAATTTTGAGCAACCGGACCTGGCCGGCCCCGACCGGCGGTTTAACGGACATGGTGCGAATCAGTTCCGGCTGGGCTGCCAGCTCCTGCTCGGTGATCCATTGCGTTTGCACATCATGATTGGCTGTTACCAGGCGATTAAGTTCGACGCTGACTTTATCCTTATCTACAGGATCAGTCATATCGAAGTCGAGCCGGCTCTTTTGCGCAGTTATTGCGCCGCCGGTTACCCCGTAGGGCAACACGACACCAAGCAAATGTAATGCAGTATGCATTTTCATATGTGCATAGCGGCGCTCCCAATCGATGACCGCCTCAACGCTTGTACCCGGCTCGAGTGTACCGGCGAACTGATCAAGTTGATGGACGATGCTGCCGTCATTACCTTTAACTGTATCGAGTACCTTTAAGACTTTGCCGGAAGATAAATGTATTTCGCCAGTATCACCCGGCTGACCACCGCCGCGCGGATAAAAAACAGTTTGATCCAGCAGCAGTGACTGTTCCTGCATACTGAGCACTGTGGCGCTACAGGACCGCAGGTAAGCATCCTCACTAAAAAGGGATACGGTCATAAGTCCAGAGTAAATGTCTGATCAAGTTTGGGCGTGTGGGTGCGACAACCCAGCTCTTTTTGCAGCAGCTTTGCAAATGCATTCTGGGAGTCTTCTTCGCCATGGGTTACGAACACAGTATCGGGAGCCTTCGGACCAGAGCGTACCCAGCGCAATAACTCATCCCGATCTGCGTGCGCCGACAATCCACCAAGAGGTATGAATTCCGCCCGTACCGGAACATGCTGGCCATGAATTTTCACGGTATCACCACCTTCGAGCATTTTCCGGCCCCGCGTACCTGCGGCCTGGTATCCAACCAGCATTACCAGGTTTTTTGGATCCGGCAGCAGCCGCTTTAGATGGTGTAACACGCGGCCTGCGGTCAGCATGCCACTGGCGGAAATCACGATTCTCGGCCCTGGCATTTTATTTAATGCTTTAGACTCTTTAACCGTTCTCGAAAAGTGCACATTGGAAGGAAACAGGCGACTGCGCCCGTCATCGGTCAACGCCGAATCCAGCGAAGAATCTGCAATATGGTCGCTGTAAAGCTCCGTCGCATTGACGGCCATCGGGCTGTCGATATGGATAGGAACATCCGGCAACTTGCCGGCGTTAATCAATTGTCGCAGCGACAGGGTAACGAGCTGGGTTCGCCCAACCGCGAATGCCGGTATCAATGCAGTACCACCACGACGGATACAGCGTATCAATGCCTCGCGTATCTGCTCCTCAACCGGTGCATGGTTGTGATTGCGATCGCCGTAGGTCGATTCAACAACAAGGTAATCACACGCTGGCAGTGGATCCGGATTGGAATGCAGTGGCACATCGTAACGGCCGACATCTCCGCTGAACACAATGCGCAAGGGATCACCATCGCGCTTGATTTGCACCTCGATCATCGCAGAGCCGAGTATGTGCCCCATATTGAGAAACCGCACGCGAGTATCTGTGCCTGCATCAAACCATTCACCGAAATTGACCGGCTGCATTAATTTATGCGCGTACTCCGAGTCCTCAGCGGTATATAAAGGCAATGCAGGCCTGTGCTTGCTGTATTTTTTCTTGTTAGCGTACCTGGCGTCTTCCTCCTGAATTTTCGCTGCATCCATCAACAAAAGTTTCGCCAGGTCACGGGATGCAGGAGTGGTGTAAACCGGACTGGAAAATCCCAGCCGAACCAGCCGTGGCAGATACCCGCCATGATCGATATGGGCATGAGTCAGCAGCAAAGCGTCGATACTGCCGATATCAAACGGGGGTTCACGCCAGTTCAGCAGGCGTAGTTTCTTCAGACCCTGAAACAGGCCCGCGTCGATCAGCAACCGGGTTTTGCCGGTATCCAGCAAATACTTTGAACCGGTAACTGTTCCGGCACCACCATAAAATGACAGAGTTGGTTTCATGTACCTACGCCTGTTGTGAATTAAAACTTGCCCGAAAAGCGTTAAAGCGTTTGATGACTGTATTGAACGCCACGTTCAGCGAGCAGACCAAGAATTTTCTGCAGGCAGTCTCCGCACGCTCCTACTTTTTCCGGCGGCGAAATGCCTGGCTTGGTATAACTGCCATCGAGTACCAAACGGGCCGCGGCTGTTGCGGTAAAACCAGTGGTTCGCGCCATCGAGCTCAAACCGGTCGCGGCATCATCCTCGTCGTATAAGTGATACTTATGGCACACAGGCCGGCCATTCTCTATTCCGCTGACTTCGATCGCCATGACAGTAAAAGCAGTCTCGCCGGGACCCGCCTGCCACAGTGGAAACAGCAATGCCGCAGTGACATCGCGCGGCCGGATTCTTGTGCCTTTAACCTCGATTTCACTGTCATCAAAAAACCCGCTTTCGCGGAACACCCGCATTAGTTCGATGTGGCCGGGATACCGCAGGGTCCGCTCACGCATGTTTGGAATCTCGGTAGTGTCGAGCAGTGTTCTCAGCCCGTCCGTATTGAACGCTTCGAGCTGTCCGACCGGCTCGATGTCGATCAGCTCCGGGTCCGACAAGGCGGGGCGAACCAGGATTTTTCCATCCTGGCGCAGGCGTGCCGGTCGCACGTACTCTTCGATGACATCAATTGGTGAAAACGGCGCCTTATATTCATATGGCCAGTCGCGCTGTAAAGGCAAGCCGCCAACCATGCAGTCGAAATTCTCGACCTGCATATTTGCGTTGTGGAAACCCGCCACCAGATTACTCATACCGGGCGCGACACCACAATCAGTGATCGCGATGACGTTTTTTTCTCTTGCCAGCGCATCCAGCTCGAGCGGGTCGTGATTGAAAAAGGAAATATCGACGACGTTTCGTCCGGCTGCAACAATCGATTTCAAGGTCTCAAAGCCCATAAATCCGGGCACCGCACACATGACC
>JABDLQ010000432.1 GCA_013002925.1 Gammaproteobacteria bacterium
GCCGATATGGGCCGGCGTGGTACCGCTGGAACTGATGGCGAGCCCCCCGGTTGCGGATGCGAAACTCGATCCCGACATAAAGACACCAGAGCATGTGACTGGCTATCAACCCGCGACCCGAAAAAAATAACTGCATGGGGCGCTTGCGGCGTGTGCCGGTCCGTAAAAACACATCAACAGGAGACTACTGATGGAGGAAACCCGTCTACTGATTCCCTTTTTTGGCATGCTGGCGCTCACGCTGCTGGTGTGGGTATTTATGTATACCCGGCGCATTGGTTTTATGCTGACTAACAGGATTCCTGCCAGAGCTGCCTACACGCCGGAGAAAGTCGCGCAGCTTTTGCCTGATGACGTCAATGCTGCGGCAAACAACCTGCGTAATCTGTTCGAATTGCCGGTGTTGTTTTATGCCATGTGTCTGTATCTGGTGTGGGCCGGTCAGGCCGACCAGATACATGTAGCGAGTGCATGGGTGTTTTTTATGTTTCGCGCCGTGCACAGCGCAGTTCATTGCACGATCAATCATGTGATGACGCGATTCTGTGTTTACATCGTCAGTGCGCTGGCATTGTGGACGATGGTGATTCGCGCTGCGCTGGCGTTATAAGGCATGGCGGCGGATAGCGAAAACCGCATGACGATCAGCAACGCGCTGGCGGCACTGGCGGAAGAAACCGCTGCGTTTAAAAAGATATTTGCCCATGGGACCCTGGAGATAGAAATTTATCAACCCCGGCAGGTGGATGAGCAGGAACCGCACAGCCGCGACGAAGTCTATGTGGTTGCGACCGGAACCGGCTTTTTCATCAACGGCGGCAGCCGGCAACCCGTAGAGCCGGGCGAAGTGCTTTTTGTGCGGGCCGGCATCGAACACCGGTTTGTGGATTTCACGCCGGATTTTTCGACCTGGGTCATTTTTTATGGACCCGAGGGTGGTGAATGATGATAACCCGCAGGAACCTATCTTTACGGGTTCGATCATATTCAGTGAGGTAACCAGAGTTCCCAGCGCAATGAAATCAACCACGTTTTTAATGGTATTTGTCCTGGCGGTCGTGACAACAGCGTCGACGCTTGCCGATAAGTACACCGGGAAAATGGGCGACTTTATTTCGGCCCCGGCCATCGTGGAGGCCAGGATTGTCGTATTGGGCCTCGACCCGGAAGTCCGCGCTCTTGCCGAACGTGTGCGCAGCAACATGAGCAAAAACAGTGAGTGGTTACAGACCTACGTGCGTGAGTTGCATCCAGGCCAGGAAGCGCCATATCACCAAAATTTTGGCGTCAGCGAAGCGGAATATCAATTGCTTGTGAAAGGTATCAGGGGGTTGAATCTTGTGCCGGTTGGCAGTGCAACGCTGACCTTTGAATACCGTGATGACGATACTCTGCAAATTAGCGGCTTGCCCGGTGAAGCGCCGTTTGACCAGATCATTTACGAGCCTGTTTCAGACAGCATTTTGTGCAGTTACGGAACGCTAACCAAAAGCGAACAAACCGCGGGGCGACTGAGCGCCTCTGAAGAAACAGGCTGGACGGGCCGCATCTGGAAACTGCGCCGCACCGAAGACAACGACAACGCCAATATCGGGTTTGTGCTTGGCCGGTTTGACAAGAGCGGCCAGAACATCCTGATTCACGAGGTAAAGGGCCGGGTTGACGATCAACCGATCGATTATCACTACATGCTCGTGTGGGACGTACCATCGCGCTGAACATGAATCCCATTTCACAGGACTGCCGATAGCGCCGCTGCAGACGCCAGAACCCGGGCACGAAACTGTCGCCGCAGCAACAGTACGACGGCAGCGCTAAGGGAATGGCGGAATGCGTACTATGTCGAATTCAGCGGCCGAACTGTCTGCTCTCAGGGTCCGGTGTCATCCGTGCGTATGGGTCCGGGTATCGGCAGAGAACAAGAATCAGGCAGAGGGGCGTGATGCCGTCGGGGCAGAGGCTGGCGTCATGTCGGTATACACCGGTGAAATCGCATCAAAATCAGCTTTTGAGCGCTGATCAAAGTGAACCACTGTTATAGCCGTTAGCAAGGCAAGCGAAAGTAATGCGATTGGTTTGAATGATGCCATCAATGTGAATACCTGGGTTTTATACAGCGTTGTGTATGGTGTTTTTCAATGCACAGATTATGCATGAATGGCTGGTGCAATGTGGTGTCAGTTGTCACAGATCAAGGCGGCGGGCGAGGTGGTTTACTATCGTATCGCGGGAAGACTGGCGCCATTCTTTCAAAAGCGGCGGTGAGAGTCGAAACGATCGCGCTGCAGAAGGTCTTCGAGGTGACGCGCTGATTTTGCATAACGAATCGCATAGATAATGCCAAGTGGCCATGCAAACATCATCAGTAATAAAAACAGCACCCAGTTAAACGGTTTGCCGTGAGGAGCGGGACGGCTCGAAAAGGCCTGGGGCGCTTTTCGGTGCAGCTGATAACCCTCCTGCAAATGCAGCTCATTTTGCAGTTTGCTGATGGCGCGGCTATCGAGCGCCCCACTGCAATACGGGCAGGCCAGCTCCGGCGCGCGTGACAGCGTCGACACCTCCACGTTTACGGAGGCGCCGCAGGAGCCGCAGCGCTGGCTATGCGTCAGGGTTTTACGTGGTCCGAGGCTGAAGCTGCGCAGAGAGTCCGTTGTTTCATCCCAGATCAGACCGGCTACCGATTTTTTGTTCAGCAACGCGACGGCGCTGCGCAACTGCCGACGGTCAAAGCCTGTCATCCGAACCAGGTCAGGAACCGGTAGCTCACCCCGCTGTTTTACAAGCCGATGAATATTGACGATGCGTTTTTCCCGCCGGCGCACAGCGTAGCCTAACGCCAGCGTAACCAGGGGTACGATAGCGATAGCAGTGAGCAACACCACCGAACGAATGGAAAACACATCGCCGTTACTTTTCTGCACGATCGCAATGCCGGCGAAGATCGCGACAAAAACAAAGAGCCGACCCGCCTTGATCAGCAATTCATCAATGAAATATAAGTTGGTGTTAATTGAACTCATGCAAAAGTAAGTGTCCCGGTGATCCTTAGCGCAATCGTACACTGCACCGCGCAATAAAAGCATCCAGCGCGACGCAGGGACACTGACCGCGAGGCAGCAACGAGAATCAACGAGACGGGACACCCACAAACTCTGAATCGGGCGAGGTCTCGCGAGGTGGCGCACGAGGTGGGACAGGCACGAATGTGGCGCGATGTGGGACAGGCACGAACTCGCGGGGTGGAACAGGCTTGAATTTGGGCGCGAATGTGGTGGGCCACCCACACGCCACAAGGCGGGAGGCTTGGGGCGGACCACCCATAAGCCTTAAATGAAGGATCGAACCCGCGAGTCGGGCCGGCATTCGTGAAAATGGCGCGAGGTGGTAC
>JABDLQ010000459.1 GCA_013002925.1 Gammaproteobacteria bacterium
CTTTCAAATATTTAAAATTTTGTCAGTGCGCAATACTGAACTGCAAGGGTAGCTTCCCACTGCAATCCGAAACGATTCACCCGGCACCCCCCTGGCGCCGGTGGTCAGCTCATCGAAGACGCTGCCAAAGCCATTCCGGTTGCCCAGGCGCTGGTTGCGGGTGGCCTGCCGGTTATTGAAATCACTATGCGAACCGCAGCGGCCCCGGACGCTATTTCGAAAATAGGTGCTGCTGTACCCGATGCCATTGTCGGAGCCGGCACCGTACTGAGCAAAGAGCAGGCGCGAACCATTGTTGCCGCAGGCGCAAAGTTTATTGTATCGCCGGGTTTGCATGACGATGTCGTTACTGCGGCCGGCACATTGTCAGTTCCTGTTATACCAGGCGTTGCAACGGCGACAGAGGCGCAACACGCCTGGAACCTTGGTCTTCGTATTCTGAAGTTCTTCCCAGCCGGACAGGCGGGAGGCATCAGCATGATCAAGGCACTGTCGGCGGTCTTTCGAGATGTCGACTTTATGCCGACTGGCGGAGTCTCGGCTAAAAACCTGCGCGATTATCTTGCAGTACCGTCCGTTTTGGCCTGCGGTGGCAGCTGGTTGACACCGGCTGACGCGATTAAAAACGAAGACTACGACCGCATTACCGAATTGGCGGCCGAAGCATTGCATATAGCAAAACAAGTAAGGAGCTAACCAATGACTGAATTCCTGAGTTTTGGAGAAATCATGCTGCGGCTCAAGACGCCAGGTCATGAGCGCTTTTTTCAGTCGCCTACGTTTGAAGCCACTTTTGGCGGCGGCGAAGCCAACGTTGCGGTGGCACTTGCCAATTACGGTTTGAACGCAGGGTTTATATCGGCGTTGCCAGACAACGATATTGGCGAGTCCGCGATTCGAGAACTCAGGCGGTTTAACGTCGACACTTCGAATATTCGCAGGTCTGGTGACCGCGTGGGCATTTACTACCTGGAAGCCGGTGCCAATCAGCGCCCCTCGAAAGTTGTCTACGACCGTGCGTGGTCGTCTATTTGCCAGGCGCAGCCGGGCGACTTTGACTGGCCACAGATTTTCGATGGCACCAAATGGCTGCATATCACCGGTATTACGCCGGCCCTGAGCGAGTCAGCTGCTGCACTGAGCCTGGAGGCTGTTAAAGCCGCCAAGGAAGCGGGAGTCACAGTTTCGTGCGATTTTAATTTTCGCGGCAAGCTCTGGAAGTGGGGAAAGTCTGCACCCGAGGTCATGCACGACCTTGTGAAGTACGTCGATGTTGGTATCGCTAACGAAGAAGATTGTCAAAAATCACTTGGCATTACCGCAGACGTTGATGTCGAAAGTGGCGAGCTCGATACTATGAAATATGTAGCCTTGAGCCAAAAGGTACTCGAAACCTATCCAAATATGTCAACCATCGCAATCACATTGCGGGAATCACACAGTGCCGATCGCAACGGCTGGTCTGCCTGCCTGCGTGACAGTGACGGATTCAAATTGTCACGCCAATACGAAATTACTGACATCATCGACCGCGTCGGCGGCGGCGACAGTTTTGCTTCGGCACTCATTTACGGTTTAAACGCGTATACGGATCGCCAGCAATCGCTCGAGTTCGCCGTAGCTGCCAGTTGCCTGAAACATTCAATTCTGGGTGACTTCAACCGGGTCTCGGTCGCGGAAGTGGAACACTTAATGGGCGGAGACGCATCCGGGCGTGTGCAGCGCTAAGTTGCTTATCGCGTAACATTCCGCGTTGCCTGCTGTTCGCATGCCCCTTTTGCGGCGGGTTCTTTTTCCAGTTTGGCAGCCCTAAATACTGGCCGGCGGCGTTGATGCAGAGCCGCCGGTTGGCATCCACACTCGCGATCAGGGCGAGTTCGCGCTAACAGCCGCCTTCGTACCCAAGTCACACTGGTGCGACGGGGCAGGTATTTGTCAACCAATGCGACCGAACTGAATGACACCGCGCAATGACATGGTGCAGGCAGCTGGTAATGAAGAGTGCCGGACACATCTGATCGCCTGCCTTGCGGTCTGGGGCGGCTCAGGACAAAAGCAGGGGGATCGTTGCTACCCGAACTCGCCGGCCTGATCGAGCTAGACTCGACGCTCGCCGTGGTCAACACGTCCTGTCAGCGGCCTGGTGCAGACACGGTTCCAATGGCGTTGAGTCAAATGTTTATTGACTAGGGAGAGCGGGTGTCGCTGTAAGATTTCGACACGCTTACCAGGCGTCGTCTCTTTTGTTTTACCAACCCGAACTCGAATCCCACTCGGCCGTTCAGGTCTTGCTCTCGTGAGTGTTACATACACCGGGAGTGAAGCCTGAGTTTTTTTCATCCTGCTCTCAAGTTTTTTTCGTTTGTGCGCTATTGCGCACCCCGATAGAGTTAAAGCGTCGAGACCAACTGCGTTTCGATTGTATAGAACCGTATTTTACAGAGGAATAAAAGTGAACACTCTAGACCATCACGCTACTGTCAAGTACCGCTCGAGCCAACTCCGTCGACTCCGAGAACTCGTAATCAATTCCGTGGAAAATTTTCGGTATTCTACGGTAGCAGAGAAGGAATGCTACTGGCCGGACCATGAACAGGGGTCAGGTCTGTCAAATTCTGATTGTTCACGGCAAAATCTGTAGCCGCCTATCCACCAGGGAACTTCAATAGCTCGGATACCGTATTGGAATGGGAGAAGTGAAATGATCGGAATGATCCTTGGTCTTAACTTCGCGCCGGCCGGTCATTAATTTTGGGCAGGCCGTTTAGTATTACTAATCGCAGGGGATATTGGCATAGTCTTCCTCTCGTAGACAGGTATCTCCCGGGCTGCAGGTCGCGACTGCGCATGGGTTTGAGTCTCTCTTTTTGGTAGTAACCATGGCCTAATCTTCGGAACGATAAAGATCTTCGCCGAGCATCATTTGTTTGATGCAGACACAGACGTTTTTGAGGTTGTACCAACCGACTGTCTGACACCGGTCATCCAACCCTGCTTGTCGTCTGTATCATCCAGTCCAACTGTAGCGTGGTTCGACTCCGCAGGTTCCAATACATCCTTAGTCGTCCAGCGCAAATCGCTCGCGCAGAAATTTTGCAATACCGTCGTTGTCATGGTGGCCTATCGTTGCAGTGGCCATCGCTTTGACATGTTCTTTGGCGTTTTCCGGGGCATACGCTTCGTCTGCCAGTTCGAACATGCTCAAATCATTATCACTGTCGCCAAAACAGATCACGCGCTCGAGGCCCAACAGAGTCTTGAGTTCCAGGAGTGCGCCGCCCTTGCTTGCATCACTGTGATGGATATCGAGCCAGCTCACACCAGGATCTTCTATTGCCACGCCCCGGTAGGCGACCAGATGCGGCTCGTCGCCGACCAGATCCGTAATGCCGCGGATTTTGCCGGGATCGCCCACAGCGCTGATATTGCTAATGACGGCGTCATCAGGCAGTTCTTCAAGCGGTTTATCTACCAGTCCCCGACGCACTGCATATTCGTTTACAACATATTCTTCTGCACCGTTGCGCGGTGGTCCATGGTAGACCGTATAGTCGTTGTTGCTGACCAGGGTGAATACGAACGGCGTGACATCGTGGCTGGCGCAGGCGTCAAGGACCCGCTGCATCTCCGCTCTGGATAAAAGATTGTGATGACTGAAATGCTCCTGCTCCGGGTGCCAGATGACAACACCATTTTTATACACATGTGGCAGCACGAAACCATGACCCTTCAGAATGTCCCGGGACGCGTGCAACGTGCGCCCGGTCGCCACAGTGTAGGCGATGTGTCGCTCGGTTAGAAGCTGCAAAGTCTCGCGTGTGTAATCGCTGATCTGCGAGTGTCGATTGAGCAGTGTTCCATCAAGATCGAAAACAATAAGTTCCATGACTGGATTGTACTCGGATTACAGCAGCAGATGTTAGGCCCCTCAATTTAGCCAGGCGTGGTCGGCTGAGAAATCAGTGCAGTTCTCTCCAGGCCCCCTGGGGCTCAGTCAGTCTGAATTGGTGCACCGCCAATTTTTTTCGCAAAATAATGTTCGACAATTCGCAGATCCGTCATAGATTTCACGTTCTCACGACACTGATGTGACATTATCCTGAGGAAATAACCTCAGAATCCTAAACGTACTAATGTGAAAGGAGGTCCTCATGACCGGTCAGGTTGCAACCATAAACATCACAAACTTACGCTTGCGCACATACATCGGGTTTAACCCGGACGAGCGCGTGAAGCGGCAGGATGTTGTGCTGAATATCGAGATCACCTACTCGGTCTCTGCTGCCGCACTGCAAGACAATGTCGAGCATGCCCTCAATTACAAAACCATCACAAAACGTGTCATTAATCATGTCGAGCAGGGCCAGTTTCTACTGCTCGAAAAGCTGGTTGCTGACGTGCTTGCGATTTGCAGCGATCATGAAAGTGTACAGCAGGCACGAGTGACTGTTGACAAGCCTCACGCACTGCGTTTCGCAGACTCAGTGTCCCTGAGCCTTGCCTGCTCTGCCGACCGCAACAATGACATTGCCTTCCTGAAGAAAGCCTCATGAGTACGAGCCCCGTTAAGC
>JABDLQ010000462.1 GCA_013002925.1 Gammaproteobacteria bacterium
GTACCAATCACTGATCCGTTGATTGTAAAGGAAACGGGCATGACTCATTATGATAATGCCTTGTACACCGGAGACGCGGCGGATCAGTTAGTTGGCACCGTCTTCACTCTCAGCGATGCCGAGATTGCCCATGCCGATAGTTACGAGAAAAAAGCGGCATACGTCCGCATTGAGGTGCTGCTAAAATCCGGTTTGTCCTGCTGGGTTTATGTAGACGGTCGTACCCGGCCACCAAAGACGCAGAATCGGGGAGAATAAACGATGAGTAATGCCTGCCAGAGTTGTGCAATGCCGCTAAAGAAGGATCCGCAAGGGGGCGGAAGTAACGCCGATGGCAGTAAAAGCGAGCAATTATTTTTAGGACAAATAATTGATTAAAGCCACTGAATCACTGGACCGCCTGATCGAAGGCAATCACCGATTTGTATCGCTGACCCGCGGCGCGCGATCGCCTGACAACAAGACTCGTCTGGATGACCTTGGGCCCGTGCAGGAGCCTTTCGCGATCATTCTGGGCTGCTCGGACTCACGTGTGCCTGCTGAAATTGTGTTCGATCAGGGTTTGGGAGATCTTTTTGTTATCCGGGTTGCCGGAAACATAGTCGCACCCTCACAGGTTGGAAGTGTTGAGTTCGCTGCCGAACAATTCGGGACACGGCTGGTCGTTGTGATGGGGCACTCCGAGTGTGGTGCCGTCACTGCTACTCTGGAGGAGCTGGTACGGCCTACAACGGATCGACTGCACAGCATTCGTTCAATCGTTGAACGCATCAGTCCGTCAGTACGTTCATTGCTGGATACGAATCTGCGGGATGACCCGGAAGCGCTTCTGAAGACCGCGGTTCGTGCCAATATCAGCGCGGCGGCTAATCATCTGCGTCACGGTTCGCCTGTACTTGAAAACCTCATCCAGAACGACAACCTGCTTGTTGTCGGCGCTGAATACTCTCTTAGCACCGGCGTTGTAGAGTTTTTTGATGGTGTGCCGGCCAACTTCCGGCCACCACAACTACAAGACCACACAAAGAATTGATAGATATCGCCTATCTGCTCGCGGGCCTGGCTCTGCTGACGGCGGGTGGTGAAGCGCTGATACGCGGCGCACTATCGGCCGCAAACCGGATAGGTATTTCACCCTTACTGAGTGGCCTGTTGATTGTTGGCTTCGGCACCTCGGCGCCGGAACTGGTCGTATCAGTCGATGCGGCAATCAACCACAAGCCGGATATCGCAATAGGAAACGTGGTTGGCAGCAACATTGGCAACGTGCTGTTGATCCTTGGTATTTGCGCTCTAATCCGGCCTCTGGACGTTAGTCCACTCGGGTTGCGCCGGGATGCCGTCGTCATGGTCACTGCCAGTTTGTTATTTGTCGTAATGGCTTTCAATGGCACGATTGGTCGAATAGATGCGATGGTGCTCTGGGTCTTTTTACTTATCTACCTGGTTTGGGCGTATCAAACTGAAAAGTCCGGCAGTGTCCCATCGGCCGAAGTTCATAAAGCAGAGGCAGAAGAGCTGAGTGCGCTTCCCGCTTCAGCACTGGGGACCGGCGCTATGGTCGTCATCGGACTGGTTTTACTGATCGCGGGATCCCGGCTGCTGTTAACCGGTGCAGTTTCTCTTGCTGAACATTTCGGTCTGTCGCAGGCGATCATCGGCCTGACGCTGGTCGCAGTTGGAACTTCGTTGCCCGAGCTTTCCATTTCTGTCATCGCAGCCATTCGCGGACACGCGGACGTTGCCGTTGGCAATGTGATGGGCAGCAATATTTTTAATGTGCTGGGAATACTGGGTGTTTCTGCATTCCTGCACCCATTACCCGTTCCCGCCAGAATTCTGCATTTTGATCAATGGTTTCTATTGGCTACGGCCTTGCTGATCTTCTTTTTTCTTTATACAAGTCAACGCGTTACGAGATTAGAGGGTGGTGTTTTGCTGATCGGCTACCTGGCCTACCTGGGGTCCGGGTTTTTCTTTTTCAGTAACTGATGCCAAACACTATGCAAAATCTATTGGCGAAAAATACCGCGCTACTCGTTGTTGATGTACAAAAAGGTCTCAACGACCCGTCGCTGGGCAACCGAAACAATCCGCATGCCGAGAAAAATATCGCATTGTTGCTGGCGGCATGGCGCCAGAAAGACTGGCCTGTCGTGCATGTGAAGCATTGTTCTGTTGAACCTGATTCACTGTTGCGTCCAGGTCTGCCGGGGAATGAGATTCAGACAGAAGCGCAACCGGCGCCGGGCGAAGCGGTGTTCAGCAAAACGACGAACAGCGCGTTTATAGGCACCGATCTTGAGAATTTTCTGCATAAAGAAAAAATCGAGTCACTGGTTGTTGTCGGCCTGACTACTGATCACTGTATTTCTACGTCGGTGCGCATGGCCGCAAACCTGGGTTTTGATGTAATTCTGGTGTCCGATGCGACGGCGACTCACGACCGAACGGGCCATGATGGTGTCCGTTACACTGCAGAACAAATTCACCAGGTTAACTTAATCAGCCTCAACGGCGAGTTTTGTCAGATGGCAGAAACCCAATCCCTGTTGCAGGAGTTAAACTAGGCTATGCGCGGCCAACATATAAAAATAACGAGCGCCGGGCTATCGCTTGCAGATGCAGACCTGCAGCAGATTTTCAAGATCAAGTATGGCGATCTGCAATCGACCGGCTGGGGGCCACGCCGGCGACACAAGTTTGATTACTATCAGCCTGCCGATTACTACGAGGCCGTCGTAAACAAAGTGGTCCGCCCGGAAACGCGCTGGGTTGATGTCGGTGGTGGTGGAGATATTTTCCCGGAAAATCGGGCGCTGGCACGCGAACTCTCCGGTCGTGCGCAACGACTGGTGGGGGTGGACCCAAGCGACAATATCGAGACGCACGACATCCTGCACGATCACGCCAAAGTCATGATTGAGGATTTTGATACTGACGAGCGTTTTGATCTTGCGACCCTGCGAATGGTAGCTGAGCACATTGCAGATCCGCCTGCCG
>JABDLQ010000473.1 GCA_013002925.1 Gammaproteobacteria bacterium
ACGACTTTCATCATGTCGCGTATCAGCGTTTCACGCGTCAGCGGGTCCGAGTAATCGGTAAACGGAACCCATTTGCCGCCAACGGTGTAGCCGTATCGCCCCATCAGGTCGTTGACGACCGTCATGATGCCGTGCTCGCGGTAAATATAAGTCACCCACCTGGGAGGAATCATCGTAAAGCTGCGCACCGCGTTGACGCCCGCCGCTTTCATCAGCCCAAAATCATAATCAAGCACTTTGCGGATGAAATCGTCCGATTCACCCCACAGATTGTAGGAGTAGTTTTCATTGCGCGGCGTGTAGCCCCACACCACACCCTTCATGTAAAAGTCTTCGCCGTTGACCAGCAGCTTCCAGCCCTTTTCATCCTTGTAGGTCGTTACCTCGTCGGCCGCAAAGGACGGGCTTGCGAAGGCCAAACTACAAATCACCAAGATCGCCAGATTACTGAAAAATCTGGCGCCGCCTGCTAACACTCTTAAGCCCGGCATAGTAAGCAACCTTTATATCCAAAGTTCGAGTTGTTCAGAATTCCCGGTCTATGCATCTTCATCCCCAAATAAAACACAGAAATTCCAGCGTGTATTTTGTTCATTTGACATCGGCTTGTGGCCTGTAGCCACCGCCATGCCATTACTTCACCTACCATCCGCCCGACCGCGGGGTAACGCGGTCGACCGCCGTTTCATTGTACTCACGGTACCGCACGGGTCAGCTCAACGTTGTCATAGTAATTATTGGTGTTACTGAAGTTGACACCGTTCGTCTGGAATCCAAACTGCAGCGTAACGTCTACAACGTCAGCACCACCAATCATATCCGAAGTAATCGTGATTTCTACAGAAGGACGCGACCACTCCGTCGAAAGCGATGTGGTATCGACATTTTCTTCGGCAACCACAAAGAAATCATTGCCAGCAGGCCCAGGCGCACCGGCTTCAACCTCCTGCAACACTTTGACAAAACCGTTGGCCGTCGAAACACCCCCGATATTTCCTGCTTTCGCATCAAAACTGAACGTAAAGACCGCACCAATGTCGGCGGCGGTAATCAACAGTTCCGCAAACACATTGGTCTCAACGGTATCAGTACCATTTTGATGACCGGTGGGCGGATTGAAGAAGTCCCCCGGGCAACATTCGTAATCGCTGTAGACCGACAATTGCTGTCCACCCTGGCTGGGGCCACCCTGGTCGGTCACAAGCGCTGAGATTTGCGGCCCGTTCGGTGCCGGCTGACCATAACCAAACCGGGGAATGTCGCTACCGGCTGGAAAGACGTTGACGAAAAATACCCAATTGTCGCCGATGTTATCCCCGTCAGGAATCGGCGTGCCAGCAGTGCCTTCGAAATTTTGGCTGTAGACCACCGTTGGCGGCACCGTCTCGGGTGCCAGTCGCGGTGTCGCCTCGCAGCCGCCCGTGTCACGACAAGCCACCTTCAAAAAGATGTTGTCAAGATCCAGGTCCGCGGTGCCACCACTTGCTTCAAGTACAAACGCGTTGAGCAAGTTGGCGATGTTGATACTACCGCCCCTGAAGAATGAACCTGCGACAAGATCGGCAATCTTCACCGAGTACGGCCGCCAGACACCATCGGCGGTGTAATCCAGCACTTCGCGGCTGTTGCCGACATCGCTGTCGAGTCCGACGCTGATCTGCGTTCCTGCCGTCGTTGACGCATTGACGCGCAGATCGAACAGCACTTCTCCAGCGGTCTCTCCACCGGTCAGGTCAAAATAACCGGTCTCCATGGTGAAGTCACCGGGCTGCATGGCGACAAAGCCGCTGGCCGCACCCGGCGCAGGGATATTGACATGCCACACGTTGCCTCTGCCAGGCTCCGCAACATTAGTCATGCTGGTAACGCCTGCACTATTGTCGGTAACCAGCGAGCTAAGAGTCAGGTCTCCCGCATCGTCCTCAAAATCCAGAATTCCGGGCGCATCGGTATACACCTCGATCTCCTCGGTGTAGGGGGCTGTTGCTGTCACAGGCACCGGCGCGATACCCGTCCCGGTGCTGCAACCCGTGCCATCGACCGGATTACCGGCAAAACACTCATAGACTCGCACTTCCTGTATTTGAAGCGTTTCATCGAAGGCACCCGTCGGGCTGCCCACGGCCAGACTGATGAGCAGATAAAATTCCTGATCAAAAGGCTCGGGATTAGTACCCAGGGTAAAGACGCCATTAGCGTCCGGGTAATAGGCATACCAGTTGTCATCGAGCTGCGTGGCCACATGAGTCCCGTCAACGAACCAGCGAATTTCGCCAGCCTCCCACTCGATCGCATATTCGTGCGGTACCCCGCCCGCCACAAACGCAGAGGTGCCCGTTGTGGTCGTCTCCTCTCCTTCTGGCAATCCGTAAACCAGGGAGTGTTTTACGTTACCGCTGAGATCAAAGGCATTGACGATGTCGATTTCGCCGGACAATGGCCAGGGACCATAGGCACCATCCAGTGCAGGCGGTGTTCCTGCCGGTTCCGGTAGCAGCCAAAGCGACGGAATGGAGCCAGTAGTCGATGGCAAAATGGCATCGATCTCGATGCGTCCATAACGCAATGATTCATTACCGCGCGTATCGATCAGGCCGGACTCGTAAGGGGCACCTCCATCGGCATCATCAACCGCCTGAATCCTGAGTACCCCGTCACCCGTTACACTGACCCGACTGGCAAGATAATCCTGGTTGCCGTCACATGGCGTGGGGCAATCTGTGTTGGTTCTGACATTCCAGAGGGTGGCGTCGATGCCGGCCACATCAAACGTGTCGGACCACACTAACTGCCAGAACGGTTCAATGGTGGCGGTAACTGAAGCCGCTGCATTGCCATTACCTGCGGCGTCGACCGCCTTACCGCTTATCACGGCGACCGTAAAGGTCAGATCGCCAGTGCCAGTCGGCGTAATGTTGGCAGAATATTCCCGCGCACTCATCGCGTTAAAGGTAGTCGCCTCATACGCGCCATTCGTAATATCAATATCCGTCTCGTCAAAGCCGGTGACATCTTCATTGAATGTAAAGGTAACGGTGATAGTCTCCAGCGACGTCAATGTCGGATCTATGTTGCCAATGGTCAGCGTTGGCGCAAGCGAGTCGAAAATTACCGACGTCGCCGGTGCTGTGGTTGCAGTAACGGTAACGCCGGTATTACCGAGCACATCCTGGTAGTTGATCGAAAATGCAATCGGATCGTCTTCAACAATACCTATGTCCGAAGCACTGACGGCCCGGCTGGCCCGCCAGGTGACCTGGTCGCCGCTGGTATTGGTGACAGACGTGGCAGCGATGCCCCCGATGATCACCGTCGGCGCATCAATCGCTTCGTTGGCGACAAGGTCGAGCGTCACGGTATCCCCGTTTGTGGCATAGGCCGTATTGGTGGTGTTGCCGGAGGCAATGGTGACGGTGCTCAGCTCCGGTGGCGT
>JABDLQ010000067.1 GCA_013002925.1 Gammaproteobacteria bacterium
GCTTGGGGGGGTTCACTACACTTGCACTGGCAGGGGGGCCGTTTCTCGGTAACACGTCAACCGTCAGCGATCAGCGTATCACGGCCGCGGTAATGGCGGCGCCCTGGGTCGGCGGCAACTATGATGGTGAGGACTTTTTTGCGTTTGGCCCGGACAATCGTGGTCTGGATCGGGTGGCCATTCCGACACTGAGTTTTTTCAGCAGGAAAGACGAGGTCACATTGGCCTCATTTATATTGCCGGCACTTAAGCAATTGTCCGGACCCAGGTATGTCGTGGAGTTGGTCGACCAGCCGCATGTCTTTGAGCAGGGTTCATGGCAGGATCGTGACAACTGGGAGTTGTTGTTTTTCGCCGCTTATCTGAAAAACGACCCGGTAGCGCTCGCTACGCTGAAAAACGGAAGTTCAGCACGCGGTGGAAACGAAGATGCACAGTTGTTTGACTATCAACGAACGACCGGCCTGACAGAAATGCAGTAACGTGCTCAACCTTAGTCGCAGTTCTTCAGCGATCCTGAGCGTCCACCAAAATATTTTTGGCCACAAGGCTGGTATTTTCAAAATACTCTTAACAGGGTTTGTGCGAGAGTGCAGGTCGGAGTACGATTTCACGAACGAGGGCGCGCAGGGGTGTGCGGGTCCAACTACTTTGCCGGTGTTCGTGGTATCCAGGTCGTCCGATTTTGAGTCTGTACGGATCTGGGTTCCGTGAACGTTTATCCAATAAAATTTCAATACAGGTATTACACTGATGTTTCGATTTAAATACGTGATCTCATTGCTATGTGTAATTCTTACGGGCTGCCAGCTGTCATCAGCCCGCCCTGATCCACACAGCCGGCTACCGTTTGCGACCGTTGCAAATCCAGCGACGGTGAGCGTCTACACCACTGCGAAAGATACGGACAAGCGCCTGTCGGCGACCGGCGCCATGACATTTGAGCCGGGCACCCAACCTGGAGAAGCCGAAATTTCAGTGTTTGTAAACCCGGATAAACGCTTCCAGAAAATACTGGGATTTGGCGGGGCGATTACTGACGCCAGCGCCGAAGTGTTTGCAAAGTTATCTTCGGCCAAACAGAGCGAACTACTGCGGGCCTACTTTGACAAAACGAATGGCATTGGCTATTCCCTGGCAAGAACCACGATTCATAGCTCGGATTTTGGTAGCGCAAGTCATACCTACATTGAGGAAGGTGATAAATCACTCAGCACATTCAGTATCGAGCATGACCGCCAATTTCGTATCCCGATGATCAAACGGGCCATCCAGGCTGCCGGTGGTACTCTGACTTTGTACGCCAGTCCATGGAGCGCGCCGGCATTCATGAAGAGTAACAACAGTATGCTGCAAGGAGGCAAACTGCTGCCTGAATATTACGAAACCTGGGCGCAATATTTTACGAAGTTTATAAAAGCGTATGAAGCGGAAGGCATGCCAATCTGGGGTGTCACGATCCAGAACGAGCCGATGGCTGTACAGCGATGGGAGTCAATGATCTACACAGCGGAGGAGGAGCGGGATTTTTTGAAGAACCATCTTGGACCAACGCTGGAAAAGGCCGGCCTCGGCGATAAAAATATTGTCGTTTGGGACCATAATCGCGATTTGATTGCCAATCGCGCGAACGTGATATTTGATGACCCGGAAGCTGCCAAATATGCGTGGGGCATCGGTTTTCATTGGTACGAAACATGGGCGGGTGGCGACACCATGCATGACAATCTCGCCGTGGTAAATGAGTCATATCCGACGAAAAAACTGCTGTTCACAGAGGGTACCGTGGAGAGGTTCAGTGCGGATCGGTATCAGCACTGGCCGAATGCCGAGCGCTATGGTCATTCCATGATCAACGATTTCAACAACGGTACCGTGGGCTGGACTGACTGGAACATCTTGCTGGACCAGAATGGCGGACCAAACCATGTGAGTAACTTTTGCTTCGCGCCAATTCATGCGGATACGGATAGCGGTGAGTTGATCTACACACCGACCTATTACTACATCGGACATTTTTCAAAATTTGTCCGCCCGGATGCCCGACGGGTCAGCACCAGCAGCAGTCGTAGCGTATTGTTGGCGACTTCCTTCATAAATGTGGATGGTCAGATGGCAACCATTGTGATGAACATGACGGACAAAGCCATAGACTACAATTTCTTTGTAGAATCCTTGCAGGTCAAACTGGTGATTCCCGCCCGCGCGATGCAAACCCTCGTTTACTAAGTAAGGTAATTGGAAAAGTACCTGTAATGACACCAACTACCGTTTAAACTGGAGAACGCTATGAACGACGTCAAACTTCCGATCTGGTTCTGGGTCATTGCCGCATTGGCAGTAGTCTGGAATATCATGGGTGTCAGCGCCTAACTTGGTGATGTCATGATTACTGAGGAAGCGCTGCAGGCAATGACGGAGGCGGAGCGTGGTTTGCGCTCAGCAACGCCTGCCTGGGTGACCGGAGCTTTTGCCATTGCAGTATTCAGTGGTTTGGCCGCAGCGATCCTGCTCGCTTTGCGCAAGGCGTACGCTGTCCCCCTGTTTGCCATTTCTCTCGTGGCTGTCGTCCTGCAAATGGGCTATGTTTTTATTGGCATGGATGCCGCTGCCGTTCTTGGTAACGAGGCGATGATTTTCCCCGCGATCATTATTGTTATTACCGCGTTACTACTGTGGTTTTCGATCAGCGCGAAAAACCGGGGCTGGCTCCGTTAGCACAAGACCGGGGCCCTTTAGACTGCGGATATGACGATCCTGGTATACCAATTTAATGGGGAAACTGTTGTCTTACGCACGCGCCACGATCCCGGCGCTGTGCGTCTCGATGCGATCACGCCCACCGCGCTTGCCGTGATAGAGGCGGTCGTCAGCGGTGCGTAGCAGCGTCTCCGGTGCCTCTCCGTCAACCGGGTAGGAGGAAATGCCGGCCGTAAAAGTGATGCGCTGCGTGACGGGTATCTTGCGATCACGGCAACTATTGGCAAACTGTTTCTGCAAACGTGTAGTGACTGCAAGCGCACCTTCGGTGCTGGCATCGGGCATGATGATGACGAACTCTTCACCGCCGTAGCGGCAACAAAGATCAGCGGACCGGAACGTTTTACCGATCGCATTGGCCAGCGTTACGATGACGTCGTCTCCAACCTGGTGTCCGTAGTTATCGTTAATCGATTTGAAATGGTCAATATCGAGCATAATCAGGCACAATTCGTGCCCGAGCCGGGCGGCGCGCTCCACTTCGCGGTCGAGGT
>JABDLQ010000068.1 GCA_013002925.1 Gammaproteobacteria bacterium
TCAGCATTTGCACGGTTTTGGCGGTGTTCATGGACGAGTTCCAGCCCATGTTGGCCATGTACATAAACAGGGTGTCAATCGCGTACGGTTTTTGTGACCAGGCATTGCGGATCAGCAAATGCATCAGCCCATGAGCGGCCAGCGGATAGTCCCATGAGTACGCGCCGTCGATGCGGGTGGGCTGACCGTCGTCATCGACCAGCAAATCTTCCGGCCCCTGCACAAACCCCAGCGGCGCCCCGGGCAGCGGCTGACCCGCATTGATGTCGGAATTTTTACCAGCAGGCTTTATGCCGGGCGGACAGGGTTTTGGAAACGGTGCCTTGATGCGCATGCCGCCGGGGCAGTCAATGCTGCCGAGTAACATTTGCAGAATATGAATGGCGCGACAGGTTTGAAAGCCGTTGGAATGCGCGGAGATGCCGCGCATCGCGTGCATTGATACCGGTCTGCCAATAATTTTCTGATGCTGACGACCGGCCCAGTCGGTCCAGGGTATGTCAAGTTCGATGGTTTGTTCAAAGGCCGCGTAGGCGAGTTCGGCGGCAATCCGACGAATGGTGCTGGCATCGATACCGCAGGATTCGGCGACGTTTTCGGGAGCATACTGGTCATGCAAATAGCGGTCTGCCAGTAATTCGAAAACCGGGCGCGCGTTTGTGCCATCGTCTGTCTTCACGGAGCCCGTCAACTGGGGCGTGATGTCCGGCAGGTTAGTGCTGACGATGTTCCCGCTTTGTCGGTCAACGCAAAGTGGAACACCATCCGCATCGCGGACAAATAAGCCGTCTTCGGGGTGATCCGGCTGGCAGCGCACCAACCAGTGTGCATTGGTGTAGCGCACCAGAAAATCACGATCGATTTTTTCCGCGTGCAACAGAACATGAATGAGCGCCATCACGAATAACCCGTCGGTACCGGGGCGGATACCAAGCCACTCGTCTGCCACCGCCGAGTAGCCGGTGCGCACCGGATTGACCGACACGAAGTGTGCATCGTCGCGCCGCTTCAGTTTGCCAATACCCATTTTGATCGGGTTGGAGTAGTGGTCTTCTGCGACACCGAACATCAGCAAGTAGCGAGTGCGGTCCCAGTCCGGTTCGCCAAATTCCCAAAATGAACCGCCTATCGAATACAAACCCGCTGCCGCCATGTTGACCGAACAAAACCCGCCGTGCGCAGCGTAATTGGGCGTACCAAACTGGCTGGCCCAGAAACCGGTGAGTGCCTGGCTTTGATCGCGTCCGGTAAAAAAAGCCAGCTTGCGCGGGTCACTGGTACGAATTGCGCCCAGCCATTGGGTGGCCTGATTGAGAGCTTCGTCCCATTCAATTTCGACAAACTCTCCGCTACCGCGTGGCCCCACTCTTTTCAGCGGTTTTTGTAATTTGGCTGGTGACAACTGGTGCATGATGCCGGCCGAGCCTTTGGCGCACAGCACGCCTTTGTTGACCGGATGATCTGGGTTGCCCTCGATGTAGCGCAACTGCCCGTCGCGCAGATGCACACGAATGCCACAGCGGCACGCACACATGTAACAGGTGGTGTACTTGACCTCATCGCTCACAGGTGGTGATTTATCGACATGAGGGGCGTGTGCTGTCATGGCGTTGGCGCGGGCCCCTGGAGTGGCAGTGAATCCTGTGGAGAGTCCGTATTGTAGTCGCTTTGCCCGGTGGTGTCTGTATTGTCGATGCGTAGTGTTTTTGCCAGACTCCGACGAGCGCTCATTACTGCCATATCTTGCTGCACGGCGATTGCGTGGCACCGGTTCGACAGCGACATGGTAGTGCATGGATGGCTGCGTTACACTTTCTGTTAATCACTGGTCAATCTTTTACTGACCCAACCTTCTGAACACACCAAAGGATTAACATGGCTTCGAGTGGTCTGCTTCACGGTAAAACACTGTTCATATCTGGCGCGAGTCGCGGCATCGGTCTGGCAATGGCTTTGCGCGCGGCGGCCGACGGTGCCAACATCATTATCGCGGCCAAAACGGACAAACCGCATCCCAAGCTTCCTGGCACGATCCACACCGCTGCTGAAGAAATCGTGGCCGCCGGTGGTCAGGCCCTACCGGTCATCTGTGACGTGCGCGATGAAGACGCTGTTAATGCGGCCTTTGCGGCTGGCGCTGCGCAGTTCGGTGGCATTGATATTTGCATAAATAACGCCAGCGCAATCTCGTTAACCGGCACGACCGATACGATGATGCGTCGCTACGATTTGATGAACCAGGTCAATGCCCGCGGCACGTTCCTGTGTTCCAAAACAGCAATTCCTTATCTGGAAGAAGCGGATAACCCGCACATTTTAAATATTGCGCCACCGCTCGATATGCAGGCGAAATGGTTTGCCCCACATGTGGCGTACACCATCGCAAAGTTCGGGATGTCGTTGTGCACGCTGGGCATGGCCGAAGAACTGAAACCGCAGGGCATTGCAGTCAATTCGCTATGGCCGCTGACGGCGATCAACACTGCAGCCGTGCACATGCTGATGGGCAAAGATGCTGCTGCACAAGCTGCGCGTTCACCGCAAATCATGGCAGATGCAGCCTACGAGATTTTGACCCGGCCCGCCACGGAACTGTCTGGCCGGTTTTTAGTGGATGAGCCGTGGCTGCGTGACTGCGGCGTCACAGATTTTTCGGTCTATGGGCCTGTAGACATACCTTTGGCCGCTGACTTTTTTGTTCCCGATGAAGTTATCGCCGCCGTTCCCACCAAACTGAAGCCGATGCTTTGAGAAATTCCGGGTGCTGTGCCCGAACCGGAGTACGTGTCCCTGCACGCTGATTCTCGTTTTGAAAAGACGCAAAGCTTAGACGTAGTGCCTGTCCACTAATACTCCTGTCCACCAATCCTAAGGAATAGCTTTAGACGAGGGGAGCTGCAGTACCCGAAGCTGGCATGCCTGTCCCTAAATGCCTCGGTGGCTGTGCCTGAACCGGAGTGCGTTTCCCTGCACGCTGAATCTCGTTCTGAAATGACATAATGCTCAGACCGGGTGCCTGTCCACTAATACTCTATTGAAAAGACGCAATGCTTAGACGTAGTGCCTGTCCACCAATCCTAAGGAATATCTTTAGACGAGGGGAGCTGGAGTGCCCGAAGCTGGAATGCCTGTCCCTGAATACCTCCTTTATTCTTGGATAAGCGGAGGCGGAGTGCCTGTCAGGCGGAGTGCCTGTCCACTTTTACCTGTTTTACCTTCAGTTCTTCCTGTCCAGATCTGCGATGCGCTTCCGATTTTGCGGTACCGCATTCACCCGGTTTTACATATCTTTGGGTGCTGCTGACGGACCCTTAAATTAGATAAGTAAACTGCTTAGGTAAACACCCGTGTCGGTGATGTTTACAGTTAGACACAATCTACGGCAAGTCAATACGGTTTTTTCGGCTTTAGAGAATGTAAATTATTGATAAAAAACAAATTTCGAAGTTCTGGCACACGATTTGCATCTATTAGGGCAGTGGAGACCTCTGTGAGATTTCCGGACGATAAATATAATAGTTGTAATAATTTTTCTTAAACGAGCACTTGCAGGATACGAAACCCTAAGGGGGGCATAAAAATGAAAACTTTGAATAACAACCTGCCAAGAATCATCGCTGTAGCGATATTCGCGGTAGGCCTGACACCAGCGGCTTTTGGTGACGCGCAAATCAATTTTGGCGACACCTGGCTGGGGGTTAACGACGAGGGTCACCTCAATGTGGCTGATGCCTTGGGCGTTACAATCAACACCAGCAACACGGGATTGACTTATGCACCGGTAGGTGACGCAACCAGCCCGGGTTGTCTGTGTGAAGGCTGGGGTGTTGCGATCAATGGCACCACTGCCATGCACGCCAACCAGGTCGCTGGCGGTATCACCAATATTACCGTTGACAGCTTCGCCTCAACCGCCAGTACTGCAACCTCTGTTGTGTCAATGACGTCGACACCTGGTCTGACAATAACGCATGCCTACCAGCCATCAGCGGCTGCGGATGTGTTCGAAGCGGTTGTGACCATCTCCAATTCGACCGGCGCCGGCGTGACCGATGTACGTTATTCACGTGCGATGGATTGGGATGTACCGCCAACCGAGTTTTCCGAGTTTGTCACCATCGGTGGCACGGCGACTACGGCTGACCTGTTGTACTCCAGCGATAATGGTTTCGCTAACCCGAACCCACTGGCTGCAGGCGATCGTTTTGACCGCGCAGGCTGTGGTGAAACAGTTGATTTTACAGACTGTGGCGCAGCCGATCACGGTGCCCTGTTTGACTTCGGCTTTGGTGACCTTGCCGACGGTGAAGAAATCACCTTTAGCATCTTTTACGGCGCTGCGGCTGACGAAGCCGGTGCACTGGCTGCATTGGGTACTATCGGTGCCGAATTGTTCTCCTTCGGTCAGCAAAACGGTGACCCGGGTGGTGGCACCCCTGCAACCTTCATCTTCGCCTTCAGTGGCGTGGGTGGTGTGATCGTAGTACCGCCTTCAATTCCGGAACCTGCAACCTTGCTGTTGATGGGTATCGGTCTGGCTGGGTTGGGTCTGCGTCGTCGCAGCATCTAAGCAATGGCTTGCACACCCCAGGAGGGTGTGACAGCGGAAAACAAGAAGGCCTCTCCATTATTCGGAGGGGCCTTTTTTATTGGGTAAAGTTTTTTTGGTTTTACGATGCGGCCCGCGACGCACAATACATCCAGCAGACCGACCTGAATTACCGGGTTTCATCTATCGCTAATAACGCTTGTTTTTGACCATGCGGGTGTGCGTTACCCCAGACGCCCAGGCAGCACCCACCGGTATTGATGCCCATCAGTTGAGTGCCAGGCTGATACCCTATAACACTCAAAACACCAGTTGCCGAACGCCGGGTAATACGTTGCTCACCAACAACGTTATGTCAATAAATGCCGGGTATCTGATCGGCTGAGTTCGGACGCTGGGCTCCCGATTGCCGGGCGCTACACGTGTCTCAAAATTGTTTTTTGGGGCTGTTTACCACATTGCTCATCAACCCTTTCCCGTTTGCGAATTGCCGGGCGTCGGTCATGATGTTCAATTGTGACAATAAACCCCCGATGAGTGCTAAAATTAGCGATTAGCCACGTATCAGCTGTGTCATGACA
>JABDLQ010000069.1 GCA_013002925.1 Gammaproteobacteria bacterium
ACTCCAGGGGGTCCGCGCAAAATCCCGAAAGAAGGTGACATCCGAAAATCCAGCTCGCGCAAGAAGGTGCTCAATCTCGTAGCGGTAATACCAGCGCATATGAAATCGAGTAGAACCAACTAGATCAGCATTTTCGCCCTCAAACCGGAAGGTCAACGCCATAATCTGTGTCGATAAGTCTCTGACGACCGACACGTATCGCCGCATCTCGTCGCCCTGATACTCAAAAGTTGCATCGAGAACCTCAGGCTCTTCTTCAATAGCAATCGCAGCGAGGTTGGGGTCGAACACGTCGAACACAAACACGCCTTCCGGTGTTAAGTGACGATAGATGTTATTAAGCGCAGCCAGTTGGCTCTGTGGATCCAACAGGTGCTGCATGGCGCGAAATGGCGCGGTAATCAGACGGAAGCGGCCGTGGCCAAGCTCGAAATCTTCGATGCGCTCGTGCACAAGCGCAACATTTTTGGGAGGATTCTTTTCGCGCAACACATCCAGCATCTCACTCGAGGCATCGAGGCCAACGCACTCGAGACCGATTTTTGCAGTATTAAGTAAAATTCGCCCTGTACCGCAACCCAGTTCGAGCAAAGGCCCGCCGGTCTCTTTCGCCATCGACTGGTAGAACGCAGAATCACCTGAAGGATCACGGACGATCGCATAGACGCTGTCATAAGTGCGCGCCACCAGGCGTTCGTATTCGATTTGGTAAGTCATCAACGTCATGATAACCGGGAGGTGGCGCAGGTGTTAGTCTAAGCTAACCGTCGCGAACAGACGCCCGAAAGACCCGGATGTTCCTGGCCACAGCCACCAGGCGACGAACGTGATGAGACAAAATTGACAACGTTGTCATGCAGTTTTATCCTATTAGAAGGTACAGATTCCTGTCGCAACAGAAGCGACTCTGGTCAGTTGACAAGGTTGAGCATTACAAAAACATGTAACACCGCCACGGCAAAAATGGGGAGATAAAAATTATGAGAAAGCTGGCACTGCTTGTCGTCTCTGCGTTACTGGCTGGCACTATGGCGCATGCCCAGGTCGGGCCCGTCATCTGGGAAGAAAACTTTGAGACGCTCGACAACTGGATCCAGGTTTCCGGCAACGGTTCGTGGGGGTGGGGCAATGGCGAACTGCAATTTTATACACCTGGGAATGTAGAAATTGCGCCGGTACCCGGCGAGCCTGGCAACAACGCACTGCGGATCACCGCGAGACAGGAAAGCGGTCCGGGGATCGTAGATCAGTGGGGCAACCCGCTCCAGTACACGTCGGGACGCGTGACCAGCAAATCAAAAGTGGCGGTCCGGTATGGCTTGATCGAAACGCGAGTGCGCATTCCGGACATCAACGTTGGTGGCTGGCCGGCGGTCTGGATGGTCGGCACGAGCAACTACGCTTGGCCGCGTAACGGCGAAATCGACCTGATGGAAATGGGCTGGACGCAGGCGTTTCGCGATTTGCATGACACCCACAATGGCGGAAACGGTCTGAACAACTCCACCGTTAACCAGGTGACGGGCTCCAACGCCCTGTTTTATTCAGATGCTGCGGTCAACCCGGATAATCCTTCAGGCGCCGCGAGTCTCGCCTGGGATCCAGACGATCAGTATTGCCGCCCCTACTATAATCACACCAATCCACTGGTTGAGCGTTTTTTGATTTATCGCACGTACTGGGACGACACGAGTCTGCGCTTCACAGTTGTCGATGATGGCATCGAACACGATTTGTATGCGGCCCCGTTTACGTTCGATGCTGAGTCCGACGAATTCCTGGAGCCGTTCAATTTCACTATCAACATGGCGGTCGGTGGAGTATTCACCGATGCGTACAATCTCGGCGATCCCGGTAGCGGTGCGCCGATTACAATGCCGTTTCCTGCCGAGATGTACGTCGATTACATTCGGGTGTACGAATGGAATGGCAGTGGTGAAGTCACCCTGGGGCCACCACCGGCGGAGTCCGGATCATTCGGGATCTTTACTGATGACACACCAGTCAACGGTGCATTGCAACCGGAGGTAAGCTCCCAGATTTATGTATGGGAAGGCACGCTCACCGATGCCGCCATACCGCCTTACGAAGGTGACAACGTGCTGGCGTGGCAAACTACCGGGGCCGGATGGTTTGGCGCCGGCATCCTGGCCATCCAGCCTCTTAACCTGTTCGACTTTGGCGACGGGCATCTGAATTTCAGAATTAAAATGCCGGCAAACGTCACATTCAAAATTGGCATCATCGACGTGTGGGGCAATCAATCCTGGATCGAGTTTCCGGCGTTTGCGACGACGTATGGCCTGGTCCGCAATGGTGATTGGGGACAGGCATCGATCCCGGTCGCCGATCTTCGCGGTACACTGATTGACCTGCGCATGCTGAGCTATCCGTTTGCGATCCTTGAAGAGCAGGGCACACCCGCCGCGTTTGCCCTCGATGACATCTATTACAGTACTCCGACTCCGCCGGCCGACACCGATGGCGACGGGATCACGGACGCTGTGGATAACTGCACAACAGTTGCCAACCCGGATCAGCGGGATACAAACGGTGACGGGCACGGAAACGTGTGCGATTTTGATTACACCAATAACTGTGTAACCAATTTCCTGGATTTGCCGGTATTTTCCGATGCGTTCGGCGCTGTCACCGGCGATGCCAACTTTGATGTTGATGTGGATCTCGATGGCAACGGGGTGATCAACTTCCTGGATTTCGGAGCGCCGCCCAATAATTTTGCAGCAGCTTTCACGCAGCCACCCGGGCCCAGCGCCAACGCCTGTGTGCCGGCGTTGTAGGGGCGGTTGTCAGTCCACTGAACAGGTAAACCTGCAAGGCACGCAAAATACTTTGAGAGAATAAGCTTTATTCTTCCGCGTCGAGTTCTGCCCAGATTTCCTGCACCCATTGCCGGATGAGCAGGGCTTCCGCAAACCGGTCAGATAACTCGTTTTGGTGGCGATCAGTGATTGCATAGGGTGGAGGGCCAAGTTCGCACAGAAAAATCAGTTCGGCGTCGGAGTCATTTCGTTTGCGCCACATGCGCATTCCATCCTTCCACCATGTCCTGAAAACTTGCACCCACGGCTGGTGCTGCGGAAAATCGAGCTGCACCTGGATCTGTTCCCGGGAGGCGACCCTTCCCTGAAAACAGTCGGAGCGCGCCAGGATGGTCTGAATATAATCCCGGTCTGCGTCCGGGATGGGCAGACGCAACTCGCGATCAACGACAAAATGCGACAGATCCGCGCATAACCGCATCTCGGGTACCAGTGCAATAAGCTGCAGAGTGAAAAACAGATCGTTGAGCAAACTGTCACGATGGGTTTCAAAGAGCAGCGGAAGATCAAATACTGCCGCATCATCCAGCCACCGGCGCACGATGGGGACAGCTTCTGCTGGAGTCAGCGGCATGATGCCGCCGATCACGTTGACCATGGTCGCATGTATTTCCTGTGCAAACTTTAACAGCACTGACAGGTCGCCGGACTCATAGGGAAACGCATTGATCATGCAATCCAGGTTGTGTTGGCTACATAAGGTGCCGACTGTGGCATAGTTTTCAATTTCAGCAACGCTGGGATCAAGACACACACCGTCGAAGCCGGCCGTGGCAATGTATTGGAAATTCTCCGCCATCGTGGCTTCAGTCACGCCGGGTTTGCGCAGTTCCATGGCCCACAGTGACTGGTAGATTCTGAGTGTCTGCATGCCCTTGCCATCTCCTGGGTGAACGGATGTTTCTTAATCTTCAATGCTGGGTGATATTACGGTTTGACGCCTTGGTTTTTACTCCGTTAGCGCGCTTCGATACTATGAGATCTCTTTGTTCATAGTGAATGATTCGCAGCAATTATACGAGGACTCTGTATGACCGAGTGGCAGCACCATCCCGATGTCTCCCGAACCGCCCGGGAGTTCGCCGACGCTTATACGTTGCCTGGTTGGGTGTACTCTGACGCAACGCTGCATCAGCGGGAGCATGAAAAAATATTTTGCAGATACTGGCTGTGTGCCGGTCATGTCAGCCGCCTGGCCAACCCAGGTGATTACTTCCTGGTAAATCTCGGCCCCGAATCGCTCATATTTGTGGCAGACCAAAATGCGTTGCCACATGCCTTTTACAACGTTTGCCGGCACCGCGGTACACGCCTGGTGAATGAACCTCATGGTCGGTGCCGTGGATTTTTGTGTCCCTATCATGCCTGGAATTATGGCCTGGACGGAAGTTTGCTGGCCGCGCCCAATATGCAAGACGTCAAGGGCTTTGATAAAAGCTCATTTCCCCTCAATGAAATCACGCTGGAAGTGTTTAACGGGTTTTTGTTTTTCAATCTGGACAAAAAGGCTCCGCCATTGCAGCAGGTATACTCCGACTTTCCGGATATGACGCGCTTTGGCACCGACGAGCTGGTGCGGGTTGGCTATCATGACTATCAGGTCAACGCCAACTGGAAACTGATCTGCGAAAACTACCACGAGTGTTATCACTGTGCGCTCGCGCACCCTCAGTTGCACCGCCTGTCGGATGTAGCCGAATTTCCACAGCATGAACATGTGGGGCGCAATTTCACCGGTGGGCCGATGGCGCTGAAGCCAGAGTTCAATACGATGACCATGAGCGGTAGAACGCAGCGCAAACCGCTGCCGGGAACAACGTCTGCTGATCACAGGTTAATTTATTATTTCAATTGTTATCCCACGTTTTTATACAGCCTGGCTGCAGACTACATACTGACTCATTACATTTGGCCAACCGGCCCGCAAAGCTGCTATATAGAAACCGAATGGTTTTGCGCCAAAGAACAAATGGCAGAAGCAGACTTTTGCGCGGACGATGCGATAGAGTTTTGGGATATCACCAACCAACAGGATTGGGCGCTATGTGAAAATGCAATGCAGGGATTGCAATCGCGCGGCCATCTGCCGGGTCGATACAGCCCACAAGAGTCCTGCGTCCACGATTTTGATCGCTGGTATGTCGAAACAATGTTTGGTGCGGAAGCATCGTCCCGTTAGCAAGCCGCGATCCAATAACGCGACCACGTAAATCGCGCCTGGAAGGCGCTCCTGCGAGCGCTCCGTCACGGGGCAAAAACCGCAATGTTGTTGTAGGTACACCCCAAGGGCATTTGCTCGCCCGGCCTTTGGCCGGGCTGGCTGCACGGCTTCCAGCCGCGATCGAATGCACGATCACGTAAATCGCGCCTGGAAGGCGCTTGTATGGTGTTTGTTGTCCGATATCGGGATGATTGAATTGTAGGAGCGGCTTCCAGCCGCGATCGAATTACGCGAGCGTGTAAATCGCGCCTGGAAGG
>JABDLQ010000072.1 GCA_013002925.1 Gammaproteobacteria bacterium
GAACTGGCGATGGACTCAAAACGGGTCCTTGAGGAAAACCGGCAGCGTAACCCCTGAACTCCGTCACGGATCAGCATCAGCATCAGCAGGCACAGCGGCAACGCACCGTGACCGTTGTTCAGATCACTGGCCATATGTGCACGGCAAAATGCACTGCCCTGTAGAAGATCCCGCACAACGAGCCGGATTATATGCCGCAGCGGATCAGCGATAACGCATCGTGACTGTCGTTCTGATCGGTCGTTCTGATCGCTGGCTACACGTGCCTGGCACAATGCACCTGGCACAATGCACTTATATGTGACTGGCACAATACGCTTCTTTGAAGAAGACCCCGCGCAACCAGCCGTATTATGTGCCGCAGCGGATCAGCGATAGCCAGAGGTAATCGGATAGCGCCAGTCACGGCCAAACGCGCGTTCACTGACACGTACCCCCGGCGGGGCCTGGCGGCGTTTGTACTCATTGCGGCGGATCATCGCCAATACGCGCACCACGATATCCCTGTCGAAACCTTCGGCCACAATCTGATCAACTGACATGTCTGCTTCAATAAATAATTTGAGGATCGGATCGAGTATGTCGTACGGCGGCAATGTATCGCTGTCTTGCTGGTCCGGGGCCAGTTCAGCCGATGGCGGTCGGGTGATAACCCGCTCGGGAATCGCCGGGCCTAACGTGTTTCGGTAATTTGCGAGCCGATAGACCATCGTTTTGCTGCAATCCTTGATGGGGGCAAAACCGCCCGCCATATCTCCGTACAAAGTGGCGTAACCGACAGCCATTTCGCTTTTGTTGCCGGTAGTCAGCAGCATGCGACCCGTCTTATTCGAAATCGCCATCAGAATAATGCCGCGGCAACGCGCCTGAATGTTTTCTTCAGTGGCATCCGGTTCGCGCCCGGCAAACAAGTCGGACAAGACTCCAAGCGTGGCCGTAAACATGGGTTCAATCGGGATGACGTGATGCTCTACACCCAGCCATTCGGTTTGTTCACGCGCATCGATGACACTCATATCAGAGGTATATCTTGATGGCATCATCACGGCCTGAACGTTGTCGGCACCGAGCGCATCCACTGCGATAGCCAGTGTCAGCGCCGAGTCGATACCACCTGACAGGCCCAGCACGACACCGGAAAAGCCGTTTTTGCTGACGTAGTCTTTAACGCCGAGCACGATGGCATTGTACACACTTTCAGCAAGCTCCAGATGTCTGGCGATGCTGCCGGATTGAGGCTCACCGCTATCGCGATCAAACTCGACAACATCCAGCGTCTCGGCAAAGGCCGGCGCCCGATAGACAATCTCAGCATTGGCATTGGCCACCAGCGAGCCGCCGTCGAAAACCAGTTCGTCCTGGCCACCGACGCAATTTACATAGGCAATCGGTACACCGCATTCGCGCGCGCGCTGGCAAACAACCGCTTCACGCTCCGGCTGTTTGCTGACCTTGTAAGGTGATGCATTGGCATTGATGATTAGTTTGGCGCCGAGGTCCGCAGCACGTTTGGCAGGACCGGGAAACCACACGTCTTCACAAATGGTAAGCGCTACCGGCAGCCCCTTGAAATCAACCACGACTGCTTCCTGGCCCGGCGTAAAATAGCGCTTCTCATCGAACACGCCATAATTTGGTAAACACTGCTTGAAATAGGTGGTAAGTGTGCCTGCATTAAAAAACAAGCTGGCAGCGTTATAGATGGTGTCGGCCGAAGCATAGTACGGGTAGCCGACGACGACACCGATGCCCTCGCTGGCGGCACAGATGGATGTCACGCTGTCTTCGACACGGGCTCGAAACCCATTATGCAGCAGCAGGTCCTCCGGCGGATAGCCAGTGATACACAGCTCGGGAAACACGACCAGATCCGCACCGTGCTCATCTCTGGCCGCCGCAATGGTGCGAATTATCCGCTCGGTATTCCCCGTGATGTCGCCAACCAGCGAGTCCATCTGGACCAGGGCCATACGTAACATCTGGCTCACGATGTGCTCGCTCCGTTGGGTCTTACCGGCGCTTAGCTGCCGAGACGTTGTTTCATGGCAGAACCTAAATCAGCGGGCGACCGGACGGTAGTAACACCTGCAGAATCCAGTGCCCGGAATTTTTCAGCGGCAGTGCCCTTGCCACCGGAAATGATTGCCCCGGCATGCCCCATGCGTTTGCCGGCCGGTGCGGTGACGCCGGCGATGTAAGCGACTACCGGTTTGCTGATGTGTTCTTTGATGTAGGCCGCGGCAGCCTCCTCGTCCGTACCCCCGATTTCACCCACCATGATGATGCCGTCGGTTTGGTCGTCCTGTTCGAACAAGTGCAACACTTCGATAAAATTCAACCCGCGAACCGGATCGCCGCCTATACCGATGCAGGTCGACTGCCCCAGACCGTTGGTCGTCGTCTGGTACACCGCTTCATAAGTTAGCGTTCCTGAGCGGGATACGACTCCGACGCGCCCCGGTTTGTGTATAAAACCTGGCATGATGCCGACCTTGCATTCACCGGGAGTAATTATGCCGGGACAATTCGGCCCGATCAGACGGGTATCGTAATCTGCCAGCGCTGCCCTGACTTTGACCATATCAATCACCGGAATGCCCTCGGTAATGCATACGACCAGCTTGATGCCTGCGTCCGCAGCTTCCAGTATGGCATCAGCAGCAAACGGTGCCGGCACATAGATCATACTGACATCAGCATCGAGTTCTTTTTGGGCTTCATGCACAGTGTTGAATACCGGCAGATCCAGATTGGTTTCGCCACCCCGCCCGGGAGTCACTCCGCCAACCAGCTTGCTACCGTATTCAAGACATTGCTGAGAATGAAACGTACCCTGTGTGCCGGTAAATCCCTGACAAATGATGCGGCTGTTTTTGTTTACCAATACGCTCATACTATTACCCCGCAGCCTTGATGACTTTTTTCGCAGCGTCGGTCAAATCATCCGCACTGACGATATCGATGTCGCAGTTCGCCAACAACGCCCTGCCTTTTTCCACGTTGGTGCCTTCCAAACGCACCACCACGGGAATTTTGACGCCAACTTCCCGCACCGCGGTGACCACCCCTTCGGCAATCAGATCGCACCGCACTATGCCGCCAAATATATTCACCAGAATCGCCCGGACATTGCTGTTCGACAAAATAATTTTGAACGCTTCGGCGACGCGTTCGGCCGTTGCACCGCCACCGACATCCAGAAAATTGGCGGGCTCACCACCGTGCAATTTGATCAGATCCATCGTGGCCATCGCCAGACCGGCACCATTGACCATGCAGGCAATATCACCATCCAGAGACACATAGTTCAAACCGTGCGCAGCTGCGCTGTTTTCGTTGTCATCTTCCTGCGTCGGGTCGCGCCATTCCAGCAATCCCGGCTGACGAAACAGGGCATTGTCTTCAATATTTATTTTTGCATCCAATGCCATGACATCACCGGAACCTGTGGTGATAAGTGGATTGATTTCGAGCAAACTGGCGTCTTTATCGATGAACAGCTTGTACAGACTGTCGGCAATCTTACTGAACTGTCTGACCTGTTTTTTATCGAGTTGCAACGCAAATGCCATCAGTCTTGATTGATAAGGCATCAATCCGGTGGCCGGATTGATTTCCACCGTCATAATCTTATCCGGCGTCTTCTCGGCAACTTCCTCGATGTTCATTCCTCCGGCAGAGGAGACCATCATCACTACCCGGCGGGCATCCCGATCTACCAGCATGCTGAAATAAAGTTCACGATCGATGTCTGAACCTTCTTCCACGAACACCACGTTGATCGGCAATCCTTCGGCCACTGTCTGTGGCGT